>NZ_JAWDXO010000006.1 GCF_032477075.1 Fusobacterium sp.
TTATTCGATTAATATATCTAATATGAATCCAAAATAATTAATATTTTTTATTTTTTCAACAAATTTATCAAATTATAATTTCCTAAGAAATAAAAAAAGAGGCTGTTATAAATCAGTAAAATAAATTACTAATTTACAACAGCCTTATCTTTTATTTATTTCTAATTTTTTTATTATACTAATTTTTTTAATTCTGTTGCAACGAATTCAACTTCTGGTCCAACTATTACTTGAACAGCTGTTTTACTTGGTTTTAATACCCCAGGAACAAGTTTTTTAATTTCTGCTTCTTTTATTGCAGAGCTGTCTACTACATCAAGTCTTAATCTAGTAGTGCAGTTATCAATATTAACAATATTAGCTTTTCCACCTAGAAGAGGTAATAGAGCATTAGCTAGTTCAGTATTAGAAGTTATTTTTATTGTTTCTACTGTTTCAACAATATCATCTTCTTCTCTACCAGGAGTTTTAAGATTGAATTTTTCAATAGCAAATTTAAATACTACATAATAGATTACAAAGAATACAAGTCCTTGTATTATAAGCATATACCAACCTTGAGCAAGTGGATTTCTTGTTGAAAGAACTAAGTCAATGAACCCAGCTGAGAATCCAAATCCAGCCATCCAGTGCATAGAAGCTGCAATGAATACTGATATTCCAGTTAATAATGCATGTAATAAATATAATCCAGGAGCAACAAACATAAATGCAAATTCAATTGGTTCTGTAACTCCAGTAAAGAAACTTGCAAATCCAGCAGCTAACATAATAGAAGATATTTTTGTTCTATTTTGAGGTTTTGCAGTTCTAACAAATGCAAGGCAGGCTCCTAGTAATCCAAACATCATGATTGGGAAGAATCCAGCTTGATACATTCCAGTTTTCCCTATTACAGCAGTTCCCTCAGCTATTGATTTTGCTCCACCTAAGAAGTTTGGAATATCATTTATTCCAGCAACATCAAACCAGAATACTGAATTTAATGCATGATGTAATCCAACAGGTATTAGTAATCTGTTGAAGAATCCATAGATTCCAGCTCCAACTGGTCCTAATTTACTGATTCCTTCTCCAAATGATACAAGTCCAGAATAAACTGCTGGCCAAATATACATAAGTATGAAAGAAACCAACATCATAACAAATGATGAAATAATTGGAACAAGTCTTTTTCCACTAAAGAAAGATAGGAATTTAGGCAGTTCTACCTCACTAAATTTATTATAAAGTGCTGAAGATATAACCCCACAAAGAATACCAGTAAATTGATTGTTTATTTTAGAAAATCCAGCAGGTACTTCATTTGCAGGAATTCCTTTAATCATTCCTACTGCACCTGGAGATAATAAAGTAGTCACAACTAAGAAAGAAACCAATCCAGCAAGAGCAGCTGATCCATTTTTATCCTTAGACATACCAAAAGCTACACCGATAGCAAATAGAATAGGCATATTATCAATTATTGCCCCTCCTGATTTAATAAAGAAAGCTGCTAGTACACTTTCTCCCCCCCATCCTACAGGGTCAATCCAATATCCTAAACCTAACAATATTGCCGCTGCAGGTAAAACAGCAACTGGCACCATGAGTGCTTTACCTATTTTTTGTAGATAACTAAACATAACTTTCCCTCCTTATAATTATTTTTTAAATTTTTTTTTAGTTATTTTTCTTTTATTAAGAATTTATAATTCATTTGATTTCATTATATCATAATAAAAAAATTATTTCTACTAGATTTTTAAAAAACAAATGTTCCCTTTCAGTTATAATTATATTAAATAAAATACATTTAGTTTCCTATATTTAATATCATTCTTTTGTTATTTGATTCTGTTTAGTTATTATATTGTACTGTAATTTTTTCTTTCTTCCTTTAAATAATTATGAATTTTTTTTTCAAAATAATAAAGGAAATCGATTTTATAGAATAATATATTATATAGAGGCATTATAATTTCAGACAAGCTATTAAAAGTTTAGAATACTTAAATAAATTTAAAATAATAAATGAAAAATTTTATATTTACATTATATGAGGAGGTAATATGAAAAAAACTATAACATTAATTGGAGCTATGCTTGTAACTATTTCTACTTTTTCAGCTTCTGTAACAGATTTTGAAGACCAAATGAAGTCTTTGGAAAAAGAATATCAACTTCTTTTAAAGAAAGAAGATCAGAGATATGTTCAAGAAAAACAAATAGCTGCAACAGCAGACAATACCCTTATGGGACAAAAAAATATCTATAAAAGTGTAACTGAAAGTCTTAATGAACTACAACAGATGGAAAAATATGTTTTTTATAAAGATGACTACAATCAACTTTTAAGTAAGTATCAAACTATATTGAAAGATTTAGAAAAATCTATGAATGACCAGCAAACTATAATAGATAATTTTAAACAGATTCAGTTGGAAAAAGAAATAAATAAATAATAAAATAAGAGGTTTTCCCTGCTTTTAAGCAGAGAGAACCTCTTATAAAAAAATGTTTATACATACTACTACTAAAATAATAATAATTCCTGTTACTAAATAATTTTTTGCAAATTTATCTTTATGTTCTAACACTTTTACTTTATCTTTTTCCATTATTTTTTCTTTTTCTATATTTCTATTTATATTTTCTTCAATTCTTGTATCTTTTATAATTTCTTCTTTAGATTCTTCTTTTTTCTTTTCCCCATTTTCAGACAATATTTCTTCCAATTCTTCAATATTATCTTTCAAAAATTTTCTTCCTAATGGAGTCAACTTATATTTGTCATTTCCAAAATATTTCTTTAATTCTTTTTCAGATATATTATCAATAACTCTTTGTATTAATGCTTCTTTATTTCCTGTCTGCACTAATCCAGCACTCTTTAATATTTCTTTTAGTTGTTTTACTGTTCCCTGCTGAATATCATATATTTTTATATAGTCCTCTTTTAAGCCTATTTTTAAATACTTTTTTTCATCAATCTCATATTTACTCAACAATAATTTTGAAGCCTCTGTATCATACTCCATTTCATTTATCAACTTTAATAAAAGTACCATATTAAAATTCTCCACAAAACCCCTCCCCTCATGCTTTATGAATATTCTTCCCTTCTATAATATACTATTTATACTTTAAAATCAAATCATAAAAATTTTTTCTCTTTTTATAAATCAAAAATACTTCTATAATTCTATAAAATATTTCTTTCATTTTTTTAATTCTCAATTTAACTTACTTTCTTATGATATAATAAAAAGAAAAAGCAAAGGAGACTTATTTATGAAAAAAATTCTTATAATTTTTTCTCTTTTTATTTTAATGATTAGTTGTAATATTGGAAAAAGAGATATTGATATTTCTAAGAAAGAGGAAAGAAATGGAATAATCTATATCATTAATGAGAATAAACCTTTTACTGGAAAAATTACTGCCAAGTATGAAGATGGAAAATTAAAATCTGAAGAAAATTTTAAAAATGGTAAGTATGAAGGTACCATAAAAGAATATTTTCCTAATGGGCAACTAGCTTTTGAAGGAATATTTAAAGATGGCAGTTTAAATGGTGATGTCAAAATATATTTTGATAATGGCCAGTTAGAAAATGAATCTTCTTATACAAACAATAAAATTGAAGGTATTTGTAAAATATATTATGAAGATGGAAAATTAAGAAATATAATAAACTTTAAAGCTGATAAAAAAAATGGACCTGTTGAATATTATTATCCTAATGGGCAATTACAATATCTAGAAAACTATGTTGATGATGTACTGCAGGGTGAAGGAAAAGTATATTTTGAAAATGGTATTTTAAAAGAGGAAAATAATTATCTTGATGGAAAATATCATGGTCTTGTAAAAGTATACTATGAAAGTGGAAAACTGGAGAGTGAATACTATTATAAAAATGGACAAGCTCATGGTGAATCAAAAATTTATTATGAAAATGGACAAGTAAAAAATATTGTTAATTTTGTTGAAGATAAAATTAATGGAGTTTCTAAAATTTACTATGATAATGGCCAGTTAGAAGGAGAATACAGTTTTGTTGATAATCAGTTTGATGGTTTATTCAGAAAATATTCCAAAGATGGTGAAATCACTAATGAAGCTATATTTAAAAAAGGAAAGGTAGAAAAAATTATTAAATAAATATTTAATCCTAGCAGTTGAATTAGTCTATTCAACTGTTTTTTTATGAACTATTCTATAATTTTATTTTAATTATACATCTTATATATTTTTTGCAATTTATATACAATATATTACTTCTTTCAATATAAATGATTTGTTTGTATATTTTAAAAAAATCATGTACTATTGAATTAATAACAGATTTTTTAGGAGGAAGAATATGGATCATAGTTTTATAAATGTTCTGCCTGTTATAGTTGCAGCAGTTCTTACAATAATTACTCGCGAAACTTTGGTTTCTCTTTTTGCTGGAATCATATTAGGAAATATAATACTGACTAATGGAAATATATTTGTGGCTTTCATTAAAAGTATGACTGATATAATGACACAGGTAAAGGGTAATGCTGAAGTAATTGCATTTTCTCTCCTTGCTGGAGCTCTTGTTATTCTTTTGCAAGCCTCTGGGGGGGTTACTGGAATAGTTTATTCCCTCACAGAAAAAACTTCTGTTGTTAAAAATAAAAAGCATGCTCTTTTTTTATCATATATAATAGGAATAGCTTTATTTTTTGAATCTTCCATTAATATCCTTGTTTCTGGAACTATTGCAAAAGCTTTTTCTGAAAAATATAGAATTTCCAGTGAAGAACTTTCTTATGAAAGTGCCTCTGTATGCACAGCAATATGTGGAATATTTCCCTTTAATGGATGGGGAGCCACACTTATTGGTATAATTGGAGTACAAGTTGCTGCTGGAACTATTAGCGGAAATCCTTCTGAAATATTAATAAAAAGTATTCCTTTTAATTTTTATCCATTAGTTACCTTATTAACACTTCTTTTTTATATATTTATTGGCAAACACTGGGGACCTATGAGAAAAGCTTCTAATAGAGCTAAAATCATGGGTACACTTGTAAGAGATGAAGGAACACCTCTTATTGATACAAGTGGAAGCCAAAATCTAATGAGAAAAAGTATGAAGCCTGATTTTATGAATATGCTCTTACCTCTTTTAGTTATTATTTTAATGATGCCTGTTGGACTTTTCATAACTGGAAATGGTAATATGCTTCAAGGATCAGGTTCTATTTCAGTATATTGGGCTGTTTCAGCAGCACTTGTATGTACTGCTTTTTATTATATAGTTATAAAAAAAATAATGAGTGGTAAAGAATACATGGCTTATTTTTATAAAGGAGCTGAAAACATGGTTCCTGTTATTATACTTCTTGCTATGAGTTTTACCATTGGTGAAGTAGCTTCACAGCTTAATATAGGAAAATATTTTGCTTATGTTATTAATGGAAGAATTGATAAAATATTTGAGCCTACTGTTATTTTTGTTATTTCTGCTGTTATATCTTTTTCTACTGGAACTTCATGGGGTACTTTTGCATTAATGATGCCAGTTGGACTTCAAATGTCTTCCATTACAGGAAGCTATATGATACTCACTGTATCCTCTGTTATTTCTGGTGCTCTTATGGGAGGAAGCTGTTCTCCTGTTTCTGATATATCTGTACTTTCTTCTATGGTAGCTGGTGCTGATCATATAGATCATATCAAAACACAGGTTCCTTATGCTATTTTAAATGGAATAATATCTATTATTCTTTTTATTATTTTTGGTTATCTTTTTAATCATTAAATAATGAAAATTTGTTTTTTAAAGAATAGTATCAGAATTTCACTTTTTATTTTACAACATCATTTATTTTATATTGTATACATTTAAAATTTTTATTTTGTCTAAAAATTTGCTTTTTTTGTTATTTTATAATATAATATATTAAGAGAATTCTTTTTCATATTGTTTTATTATATAACTTGGGGAGATTTACCTTTAAATTTATGGAGGTGGTCTTTATGGTAAGCTTACATCTAATTAAAAAAGCCAAAGCAGGTAGTGAGGAAGCTATAGAAAAAATTTTTAAATTATTTCAAGGAATAATGCTTCTAAAAACTAAAAAATATTTCTTTTATGGTGGAGATAAGGAGGATGTACTTCAAGAAGCTATGATAGGACTTTTAAAAGCTATAAATGGTTATGAAGTAGGAAGACAAGCTTCCTTTAAAACTTTTGCTATTTTATGTATAAAAAGGCAGCTAATCACTGCTATAAAAAGTTCTAATAGCGGCAAATATAAAATTTTAAATATGGCTGTAAATAATAATGAAGTTTCTTATGAATATAATGCTGTTCCTGCATATTCTAATAAATCATTTAATTTTTATAATCCAGAGGAAATATACTTAAGCAAAGATAAATTTAATGCTTTAAAAAAATATCTAAAAACGCATTTAAGTAAAATGGAGAATGAAATCTTTGATTATATGCTTATTGAATTGTCATATGTAGAAATTGCAGCTAAAATAGGAAGAGATCCTAAGTCAATAGACAATGCTATCCAAAGGATAAAAAAGAAGCTTAAAACATTTACTGACGAATATGAAGCTATATAATACATTTAAAACCAGGCAGAGTTATCTTTCTCCTGGTTTTTTATAAATAAAATAAAAACAGAAAAAATTTATACTTTTTTGATTTATTTACAAAATCAGTGTATAATAAAATAATCAAAAATATAAAATGGGGGGCCTATGAGCGAATCAATAAAAGAAGTTTCTGGGGTAGTAAAAAGAATGTGGATAGGAAATTTTAAATTTTTTACTGAAATTGAAAATATGTTTGGTGGATTTATTGCATATAAACATAGTAAATGTTTATCCACTGTTGAAAAAGCATATTTATTAACAAATGATAAAATTGTTCTGGAAGGAAGAGAAGAGATTACTGCTAAAACACTTACTACAATGTCATTTGAAGAAATGGAAAATTATCTAAAATCTCATGCTTCTTATATAACAAATAGTGAAATGGGTGCTTTCTATATCCAAGCTTCTCAAAAAGAAATAGCTGACTCAGAAGAAAAAAGACTTTTAGGTCTTCTTTATTCCATTAAAGAAGATTTAACAAAATAAAGAAACATGGAAGGCAACCTTCCTGTTTCTTTATTTTGTTGCAATATTTTACTACTTATTCAAATATGGATTCTGTTCTCTCAGCCATTTCAGTTCACCATCATATTTATTTTTATCTATAATATCTTTATACTTTTCTAAAATATATATTTTATCACAATGATCACAATAATATGCAACTGTTTTATAAAATTTTAACCTGCTGACACAGTTATCAGCTAAGGTTCTTTTAACTGAATTGTTACATTTTTCACATTTCATAAGCTTCCCCCCAAAGATATTCCATTAATTTAGTTATTAGCATTCCTCCACTTTCAATAAAAAGAATTTATCCCCTACTATTTATAAATCCTGTAAATTATTGCTAGAATAATAAGAAAAAGAGAAATTAACTGTATATGTACTTTTTTACTTTTATAACCAATATAACTGCATAGTATTACTATTATACCTAAAACCAATTTTGGCATATTTCTCCTTTCCCCCTATCTTTTTAAATAGAAAAATATACTTTATTATTTTAAAGATAATATATTTTATCACTTTTCTTATAATCTTCAGCAGACATTTTATTATATCATAATATTTATTTTTTTCTATTGTTTTCATTATTATTTTCTTCTTTTTCCTTTAATTTTATGTAATGAGAAATTAATATAAAAAACTACACCCTCTATCTTAATTATCTAAGATTTTGGGTGCAATACATTTCCATTTAGTCTTTTATATTAATCATCTAATTTTATTATTGGAGAGCTGTTTCCTCCACTCACTTGTGGAAGTTTTCCATTCCATTTTTCAATAGTTAATTTCTTTAATAACATTGGTGATAATGATTCTGCCTCTACCTGATTAGCTTTTGCCTGAAGTTCTTTTTCTTTTAATTTATATTCAGCCAATAATACTTGATTTTCTGCTTCTACTCTAAATTTTTCCTGTTCAAATCTTGTTCTTTCTACTTCTTGTTCAGCAACTTTTTTAGCTTCTATAGCTCTTTCATATTCTATTGAAAAATCATGATTTGTTATAGAAACATTTGATACAGATAATCCATAAGCTTGAAAATCATCCTTTAAATCTTCATATATCATTTTACTTAATTCCTGTCTTTTTGAAACAAATTCCTCTATAGTATACTTACTAATTGAAGCCTGAACCACTTCTTTTGTTCTTGGAATAATAAAACTTGCTTCATGCAACCCTCTGAATGATCTATAAAGATTTTCTGGATCAGAGACAGCACTTTGAACTGTAAGATCAAGAATAATTGACTGCATATCTTTAGTACTTACAGACATATTATCAAAACTGTATATTTTATCTCTTGTTGTTAACATTTCTTTTGTTTGAACAACAGGTATTTTAAAATTTAATCCTTCTTTATCTATTCTTGTAATTTTTCCCCAACTTGAGATAATAGCTACTTCTCCAGTTTTTACTGTATAAAATGATGTAAATACAAGAAAAAATACTACTATGACTCCAAACCCAAGACCACCAAATATAATCTGTTTTTTCATTAATTCTCTCCCCTTTTTATATAATAATTAAATACATTCTTAAGATATTATAACAGAAAAATAAAAAAGAATCCAATAAACCCTTTTTTATATTTTATGCAATATTATCCAAGACAGCAGTAAAAAATTTAATTTTAAAATGAATATATATTTTACTTTATAAAATAAAAAAACTAGTTAAAAAATTAGCTAGTTTTTTATTTTATATAACATATATTTACTTCTTTATAATTTATTTATCTTTTTAAATTTTTTTTAATAATTTTATACTTAAATATTAAAAGAAAACTTCTTATTTTGAAATTGCTTTATTTGCAAAAATACTATTATATATTATTCCAGCAAAAATTGCACCAATAATAGGAGCTACCCAAAATAACCATAACTGTGATAAAGCAGGTGTTTCTGCAAATATAGCCATTGCTGTACTTCTTGCTGGATTTACAGAAGTATTTGTTACAGGTATACTTATCAGATGAATAAGCGTTAATCCCAAACCTATTGCTATTGGAGCAAATCCATTAGGAGCTTTTTCATCTGTAGAACCAATTATAATAAGTAAAAACATCATTGTCATTACTATCTCTGTTATTAATGCTGCAATCATTGAATATCCACCTGGTGATAATACTCCATATCCATTACTTGCAAACCCTCCTATAACAAAATCTGCTCTTCCAGTTGTTATTAAATATAATATTCCTGCTCCTGCTATTCCTCCTAAAACTTGGCTGATAACATATGGAACTAATTCTTCTTTTTTAAAACGCCCTGCTACACATAGTCCTATAGAAACTGCTGGATTTAAATGACAACCTGAAATATGACCTATTGCATATGCCATTGTTAACACAGTAAGCCCAAAAGCTAATGCTACTCCTGTAAATCCTATTCCTACTACTGGAAAAGCTGCTGCTATAACTGCACTTCCACATCCCCCTAAGACAAGCCAAAATGTCCCTATAAATTCTGCTACTAACTTCTTGTACATTTTTCCTCCATAAAATTTTTATATTTTTATTATTCTAACAAAACAAACCTTAATACAAAAAATATTTTTTATCTATATTTTTCAAAAAATATTTTACTCTATTTACACATAACAATATATATCACATATAGTATATAAGTCAAGGTAAAAAATATTTTTTTAGATATATCAAATAATACAAATCTTTCTTTTGATATCTTTTCATGTTTAGATTTATAATGAATAACCACTCTCTTTTTAAATAAAATTACTTCATTGTCTTTTTATTAAATAAAATTTTATTTTAATATAATAAATCAAGTTTATATCTTTTTTTAGCTTAAATATTTTATACTTATACAATATTTAAGTTTTAAACAAGAAGAAATTACACTAAAAAAATCTTATCTTTCCATATTTAATATTAATTAAAATTTTTTACAATTTTTCATCCTATTTTATATAAATGATCTTTATTTTTCACATTTTTTTATTATTTTTGTTTATTGCTTACTATCTTATAATTTTATATCTATCTTTTATTTACTACATATTTTTAATATATTCTAACATCATTCATTAATTATTTGAGATTTTAATATATCATTTTTATAATTCCTTTAAATTGCTTTTAAATAATTTTTACTATATACTAATAGTAGAACCTATAAAATCTTATTGGAGGAAAGATTATGACTAAAATGGAATTTTGGGAACTAATGGAAATATTCAGAAACAAAAGTGATGGAGATAATGAAGTATTTCTTCAATCTGCACAGGAATATTTAAGTGGTTGTAATGCGGAAGAAATATATTATTTTGGTGGATATCTTGGGGCATATATGGAATCTGTAAATGAATGCATTTGGATAGATATGGCCTGTAAAGTAATTAATGGTTATGTGAGTGATGACACTGGCTTATATTTTGCACTATGGCTTATATCTCAGGGAGAAAAAGTTCTTCTTGAAGCTCTAACTAATCCTGATTCATTAGCAAACTTACCATATATTCCTTTTGGAAATGCTGAATTTGAAATGCTTATGAGTGTTACTTTTGAAATGATAGGAGAAGATATGGATATTGAAAAAGTTCATTCTATACAGATTAAATGCCTTGAAATAATAGCTCCAGATATTCAGTATAAAAATAATGATAAATATGGCAATTATGAATGTTTTGAAGATGGAATGGAAGATATTCCTAACATTCTCCCCAATCTTATTAAAAGAGCTGATTCAGAAAATTTTGACTGGAAAAATCTATATGAATTTTAAACTTTTGTAATTAAAAGTATTTCTAATTTATAATTGTAAAAAATGGAAGGATATATTAAAATGAACTCTAAAATTGGATATTGTCCAATAAAAAGAGTTCATTTTTTATAATTAAATAAATTATTTTTTAAAATTTAATACTGAAAGAAAACTTTTTAAATTTGAAAGGTTTTCTTAACTATATAACAAAATATCTTGTGAGAGATATTTTCATATATCACAAATATTTTTACCACCCCCACTTATTCCATTCCTCATCAAAAATTTTAATTATTATTTTATTTGCTGCTACACACATTATGAACACTACAATCCCTGTTATTACTATTGTTCTCATTTTCCCTCCTTAAGAAATAATAAACACAGACATAATTCCATATTTTTACAAAATTCTATTTTAATTACACTTTTCTAACTTTTTTCTATATTCCCTTTTTATTGACCTATTCATATTTTTTATTTTTATCTTTAATCTTCTTTATAGCTTTATTTTAAGAACTATATAATTTAAAATAAATATTTTTAATAATCCTTTTAAAAATTATACTTGTAGTTTTCCATAAAAGTATTATTTATTGAAATGAAAATAATACATAAATAAAAAAACTAGTAGATAACTCAACTAGTTTTTTATTTGTATAATATTTATTATTTTTTAAATGTAAGTAAACATGGTGCACAGGAAGAGACTTGAACTCTCACTGGAAAACTACCAATAAGGACCTCAACCTTACGCGTCTACCATTCCGCCACCTGTGCACACAAGGATTTTATTTTATCACAAATCTATTATTTTGTAAAGAACTTCTTAATATCTTTAATACCATAATCCTTCTGTTCTTTTTTTAATTTTCTTTTTTTTAAATATTCTATCATATTCTCTCAATAAAATGCCAAAAATAAAAAGTGGAAACAAAAATATCTTTACAGCTGTATTAATGATGAAAGTATGAGATTTTTTTTCTTTTTTATTAGATTTTTTTTTCATTTTATTCCTCCATTAATCATTTCCACTAAGAAAAAATAGGGCACCTGCTGGTACCCCACAAATTTTTTCAGCAAATTTAAACTATGCTACAGTTACATTAGAAGCAACTGGACCTTTGTTTCCTTCAGTAACTTCAAAAGTTACAGCTTGTCCTTCTTCTAATGATCTAAATCCTTTTGAATTGATGTTTGAGTAGTGCACGAAATAATCGTTTCCATCCTCACCAGAAATAAATCCAAACCCTTTGTCTTTGTTAAACCATTTTACAGTTCCTTTTAGCATTTAAAGCACCTCCAAAAATTTTAAGAAAATTAAAACCATTAAGAACAAACAAACCCTAAAATTTTTGAAAAGTGTTAAAAACTTAGTGTTTAATTTATAAATTAAGGTTTTACTACGGCTCTATTCTACCACTAATTAGCATTTTATACAAGCAAATTTTTTTAAAAAAGTTCCCTATTTATCTACTTTCATACAATTATTAACTCACTTATTTATATTTTTTATTTAAAGCTTTTAAAATAGCAAAACTCTCTAAATCCATCTCTTCACTTAACATTTTTGGATTAAAATGTGCTTTAAAATTATATACTACTCTTTTACTTTCTTCATCCCATTCATTAGTAGTATTAATTTTATAACCATATTTTCTAAGTTCTGACTTTATTTCAGAGATTGGTGTGACATTAAATAAAGCCTCATTCATAAAGAAAATTTTATCATTTTCTTCATACCAAGCTCCAATATTGTATTCTCTATAAAGCCTTTCCCATGGAAATTTTGGACCTGGATCAATTTTTCTTAATGGAGCTACATCTGAATGTCCTATAATAAATTTAGGTTTTATTTGATACTGTTCAATAAGTATTTTTAATAATGCTGCTACTTTTTTTATCTGTGCATCATCAAACTCTACATACTCATCATATGGTCTGAAAAATCCATCATACTTTGGAGCATCTGGAATGGCTTTTATTCCTATATTTACGATTTCTATTCCTATTGATGTATCATTAATATTATTTCTTCCACAAAATTCACTTACACCAGCATGCCACGCTCTCTCTTCATGAGGAAGTAAGGCATATGTTGGTTCTTCTGCTTTTGAAGTTATTAAATAATGAGAGCTGACATTTGGTCCAGTTAAAGCTCTTATTCCTACCTCATCATTAGTTGCTGTATAATGCAAAACTATATATTTTATTCTATTGTCTTTCCCTTTAGCCTGATATGACTTGTCATCTATTTTGTAGTTAACATGGCTACATGAGAAAAAAATCATTGACATTAGAAATAACACCAAACATTTTTTCTTCATCACTTTACCTCTCTTTTTGTAACATTATATTTTTGTTCATTACTGACTATATTTTACTATGTTTTTTTAAAATATCAAAAGAAAAATTTAAAAAATTTATAAAAAAAATTTGAAAATATCTGGATTATATGATATAAATTAGGAACTTGCATTTTTTTAGTTTTATTTTAGGAGGAAATTTATAATGACAAAAAAGGATTTTGCAAAAGCTTTATTTGAAAAAGGGATATTTGTTTCTAAAGCTGAATCAGAAAGAAAAGTTGATGCTATTTTAACAGAAATTGAAGAAGTACTAAAATCTGGTGAAGAATTAAACTTTATTGGATGGGGAAAATTTGAAGTAGTTCAAAAAGCTGAAAGAATGGGAAGAAACCCTAAAACTGGTGAAGAAATTAAAATAGAAGCTAAGAAGTCTGTAAAATTCAAAGCTGGAAAAACTTTAGTAGACAAAATGAACTAACCTTTATTTTTAAGAAGCTGGCTCAAAATTGAACCAGCTTCTTTTTTTATCTTTTTTTTCTTTTAAAATGAAGTGAATCTCCCCATTCTCCATAAACTATTTCATCACCTATAGATTTAACTTTCATATCCATATCATCTCTGCATTTTTCTATACTGTCTTCTATTCCAGGTTTGTTATCATAAAGAAGATACTTTTTTTTATGTTCTTCCAATGTGGCAGTTGGCATAAGTATATTTGCTCCTGCTAAAAGTCCTTTTTCTCTTCCATGAGAATCCAATCCTTGAAGTGCAGTGGTAGCTGCTATATTTACATCTTTAAGAAAAATTCTTGTTAAAGCTATCATTTTCAGTCCTAATTCTACTCTTTTTTCATTAGGAAGTACAATATCCTTCCACTCTTGCCCTAATGGTGTATCTTTATGAATTATATAAGGTCCCATTCCTATCATATCTATTTTCATATCTCTATAAAAAAGTATATCATCTACTAAATCTTCTTCTGTTTGACCTGGAACTCCTATCATAACCCCTGTTCCAACTTGATATCCTATTTCTCTTAAAGCTTCTAAACACTTTTTTCTGATTTCAAAAGTATGTTTTCCATCCTGTGGGTGAAGTTTTTTAAATAGCTCCTTATTTGTACTTTCTATTCTTAATAAGTACCTATGAGCTCCTGCATCAAACCATCTTTTATATGTTTCATAAGATTGTTCACCTAAAGATAAAGTTATTCCTAATCTTCCATTAGAAAGCTTTTTTATTTCTTTTATTACATCTTCTACAAAGTCAATAAATTCTCTATCTTGTCTCTCTCCAGATTGAAGTGCTAAAGATCCATAATTATTTTCATAGATCCATTTTACCCCTTCCATTATCTCATCTTTAGACATAGAAAATCTTTCAGTTTTACAGTTTCCTTTTCTTATTCCACAATAATTACAATTTTTTATACAGATATTGCTTATTTCTATAAGTCCTCTATAATATACCTTTCTTCCTACATCTTTTGTTTTTATTTCATAAGCTTTTTTATAAAGCAATTCCAAGTCTTTAGCATCAGAAATTTTCATAAGGTTAACAAGATCATCTCTAGTTAATTTTTCTTTCTCTAATATATCTTTTATTCTCATTTTTTCTCCTATCTCATCATTACTTGCTGTCTTTCTTTTTTCATATTTTTTCGAAAACCTATATGCAAATGTCCCCTTTTAGGGTAATATATTAATTGATCATAACTTAATGAAGATTTTATTATTTTTTGAAACTCTTTGTAAGCTGAACCTTTTTTTAATATTATATCAACAGCAAGACCACTTTGATGAGCAGAGCTATCAGAACCGCCTACTCTCTTATTCACATGGCTGCTTCTATACCAACTGCTTACTTGAATTGGTCTTCCCAGCAATTTTCTAAATTTATCTAATCTCACAGCTGTATATCTTATATTTGCTGCCTGTTGTTTTGAAGGAGTATTGTCTATCCCATATTTTTTGGCAAGAGCACTATCAACTGCCTCTCCCATTGTAAAATATTTAGAGATTTTTTCATCTCTCTTAATCTCAGCTCGAGAAAACATACATCCTGAAAATAATATTGTCAATATTACAAAGAATGATAACTTTTTCAAAATCTTCCCCCTTAAAAATTTAAATTTATTTATAGAAAGGATGTTTAGACTTATGTCAAACAAAACCAAAGCCGTATTTTCCATGCTTATATCTGCTCTAGGATTTACACTTATGAGTGTCGCAGTAAAATATCTAAAAGATATTCCTTTATTTGAAAAGGTATTTTTTAGAAATTTAGTAAGTCTTGTTGTAGCCTTTTATTTGATTAAAAAATCCTCTTCTCCTGTCTTTGGACAGAAAAAAAATCAATTAGCTCTCCTTGCCAGATCAGTATTTGGCCTTGCTGGTGTTATCCTTAATTTCTATGCTATAACCCATCTGACACTTGCTGATTCTACTATGCTTGGAAAGCTGTCGCCAATATTTGTTACTATAATGGCCTGTCTTTTCTTAAAAGAAAAAATAGACAAAGAACAGATTATTGGCATATTTATTACTTTTGTTGGAGCTTTATTGGTTATTAAGCCTCAGTTTTCTTTAAGTATAATTCCAAGTATCTCTGGATTGCTATCAGCTGCTTTTTCTGGAACTGCATATACACTTCTCAGATATCTTAAAGACAAAGAAAATCCTGATACTATTGTATTTTATTTTTCTATTATATCAGTAATAGGAACTTTACCCTTTGTCCTTGCTGATTATATAATGCCTACATCAACTCAGTTTTTGCTTCTGTTGGCCACAGGATTATTTGCTTCTATAGGGCAATTTGGAGTAACTTATGCTTATAAATATTCAAAAGCTACTGAAGTGTCTATTTATACCTATTCAGCAATTGTTTTTGGTATTCTGCTTGGATTCATATTCTTCCATGAAATACCAGATATATTGAGCCTCTTAGGTGGTGGTTTAATCATAGCTATGGCTTATTATACATTTAGACATAACCAGAAAAAAGATTAAAGTTTTTTATTATTTATAAAGCTTACTGCCAGCATAGTTTTAGCATCTGAAAGTTTTAATATATTAATATCTTTTATAGCTATTCTTTCAACTTCTAAAAACTCATCTTCATCAAGGTGCTGATGAGTTTTTTTTAATTCTTCAGCATAATAAATATAAAATTTACCATCTGTTACCCCAGGACTATTATAAAATTCACATACTTTTTCTATTTTACCAGCTTTATAACCTGTTTCTTCTTCTAATTCTCTTAAAGCTGCCTCTTGAGGATCTTCCCCTTCTTCTACTAATCCTGCTGGTATTTCCATTGTTACTTTCTTTACTGCTGGTCTATATTGTTTTACCATAAGAATAGTATTATCATCAAATGAGGCTATTATTCCTACAGCTTCTCTTTTTCCAGTAAATGTCCAGTCTACAACTTTTTCATTAGGAAGTTGTAATTTTTCACTATAAACTGTTATATGATTATTTTTAAAAACTTCTCTTCTTTCTAAATGTTTATATTTCTCTACCATTTATTCCCCCAGTATCTCCTTAGTTTTATACAAAATTATCCCACTTGCAATAGCTACATTTAAAGATTCTGCTATTCCATAAATTGGTATAATTATTTTTTCATCACATATTTTTAGAAAGTTCTGGGATACCCCATCTCCTTCACTCCCAAAAACAATAGCATTTTTTTCTGCCAGTTTCATTTGTGTATAGGAAACTGAATCTTTATCTAATGCTGTAACTTCTATTTTATAATTTTCCTTTTTTAAAAAAGCTATAAGTTCTTCCTCTTCCATATATGTTATATTCATATTAAGAATAGAGCCCATACTGCTTCTTACAACTTTTTCATTGTAACAATCTACACTTCCTTTTGTAAGAAATATATCCTTAAATCCAGCTGCATCAGCTACTCTTACAATAGTTCCCAAATTCCCTGGATCTCCTATTTTATCAAGAACTATTATATTGTTTTGTAATTTTTGTATTGTTCCCTTGATATATGGATATACAATTATTACTCCTTGTGAATTTTCTTGTGAAGTGAGTTGAGTAAATACTTTCTCAGAAACAACTATCTTTCGACATTGAAATTTTTCAAGCTTTAACTCTATCTCTTTAGTTATTTCATAATTTTCTCTAAAAACTATTATTTGAGGTTCAAAAGTAAAATCAAGAAATTTTCTTCCTTCAGCTATGAAGAGTTGTTCCTCTTCTCTATATTTTTTTATCTTAAGTTTTTTTATTTTTTTTATTGTATTATTTTCTAGACTGTTAACATAGTCCACTGTTCCTCCTGTAATTCTTTTGGTTATTTTTTAAATTTTCATACAGCAATTATATCATAATTTATTAAAAATTAGGACTGAAATTTACACTCCTCTTTCTTCTTAATATTTACTTTAAAGAAAATATGAGCTATAATTAATTGTACAAATATTGTATTATGCTAAGGAGGAAGTTAGTATGCTTTTACTAAATTTCATAAGGTTAGTTTCATCTTTCCATTCTAAAAAATTCCCTAATCCAGATATCATTACAAAGCTTGGTATACTTGGCATCCGAATTGCTCAAGAATATTCTTCAAGATTTGATGTTATAGATATAGAAAAGTGTATTTATCTTTCTAAATTTCAAACATCTGATACAGAAAAAGAAGACAGGCATCTTTTAACACTCTTGCCTAAAAAAAGTCCTCTATTATCACAGATGGAGTATTATGATAATGATTCATATTCATATTCAGATATAAATTATCTTTTTAAAGGTTGTTTAAAAAATGGTATAGAAATTACTATAAAAGCTGTTAATGAAAATGCTAAAAAAAGTTTTACCAAAAAAGTAAATTCATTAGAAAAAGAATTGAAATTTTTTTCATGGTTTTACCCTAAATTCAATAAAAAATATAAAACTGTTGAAATAATAGAAAATTTAAAAAAAGTAACTGAACAAAAGCTTAATCTTAACAATGAAATAAAAAGTACAGAACTTTTGAAAGATTATCTTGTTCAATATAGTGATTATAAAGGTTTTGGAAGATTAAAATTTCCATCTATCTATGCTTATCTTACATCAGATACTATGTTAGTAAGCAAATATACATATGGAACATATTTCTACCAAATGCTTGAAAATAGAAGACTTAGCTATAAAGATATTTTAGAAGTAATTAAAATACAGCTTTTCTTCATTTTGAAAATAGGTACATTTCATAATAATCTTCATTTAGGAAATATTATTCTTGGGAGTGATGGTTCTATATATTTTCAAGACTGCAATGTTCTTTCTTCAATAAATGATGAAACAAAATTAAATCTCTTTAAACTTCTTTCTTCTGTTTCTAAGTATGATTATTCAGAAATACCTAATATTTTAAATAATATGTCTAATATCAAAATTGAAGCAGAAAAAATGAATTTAGTATCAGTGGAAGTCAACAATATATTTAAAAATTCAAAAGGAAGTTATCTTCAAAAAGACAGTATTGTAAAAAATATAATGTATTCTTTTAAATCTGGAATAAATAATGGAATGACTTTCAACAATGAAATATATCCAGTTATTAAATCCCTTATTTACTTAGAAAATATGGCACTTAAAGTCAAACCAAAAACTTATTTTGCTGAAGATATTTCAAAAATTCTAACTGAAATTTCTCTTTATCAATAATATGAAATTAATTGACTTAATCTTTATTCTATATTAAAATATTAAAAGACTACGAACTTAGGAGGATTGATAAATGAAAAAAATATTATTACTACTAACTCTGGTTTTCACTTTGGTTTCTTGTGGAAAGAGCAGCAAAGATGAGAATACATTATATCTTTATGGGTGGGCTGATTATATCCCAAAAGAAACTTATCAGGCATTTGAAAAAGAAACTGGTATAAAAGTCATTGAAGATATCTATTCTTCTAATGAAGAAATGTTTACAAAATTAAAAGCAGGTGGAACCGGATATGATATTGTACTTCCATCAGCTGACTATACTGAAATTATGATGAAAGAAAAAATGATAGATAAGCTTGATAAAAGTAAATTATCTACATTCAAAAATATAGATCCTTTGGTTCTTGAAAAACTT
Organism: Fusobacterium sp.; assembly: GCF_032477075.1. Lineage (NCBI taxonomy): Bacteria > Fusobacteriati > Fusobacteriota > Fusobacteriia > Fusobacteriales > Fusobacteriaceae > Fusobacterium > Fusobacterium sp. Next base: position 19,268 of record NZ_JAWDXO010000006.1, read on the forward strand.
CAATATTTTGATAAAAACAATGATTATGAGGTTCCTTATGTAATGGGAGCTACTATTATTGCAGTTAATACTGATTATGTTAAAGATTATCCAAGAGATTACTCTATTTATAATAGAAGTGATCTTAAAGGAAGAATGACTCTTTTAGATGATATGAGAGAAGTTATGACCTCAGCTCTTGCTATGAATGGAAAAGATCAAACTACATCTAATGAAAAAGATATCGCTGATGCTGCTGAATTGGTGAAAGGATGGAAAAAAAATATAGCTAAATTTGATGCTGAATCTTTTGGAAAAGGATTTGCTAATGGAGATTTCTGGGTAGTTCAAGGATACCCTGATAATATTTTTAGAGAACTTGATGTAAATGAAAGAAAAAAAGTTGATTTCATCATTCCTGAAAAAGGTGGAACTGCATATGTAGATTCATTTGTTATTCTTAGCAATGCTCCTCATAAAGAAAATGCTTATAAGTTTATTGAGTTCATTCATAGACCTGAAATATATGCTCAATTAGCTGATATATTAGAAACACCTTCTATTAACATACCTGCTAGAGAATTAATGGAGGTAGAACCTCTATTTCAAATAGAAGATTTAAAAAATACTCAAGTGTTGAGAGATATTCATGATACTCTTGACCTACAAAATAAATACTGGCAAGAAATACTGATTGCTGATTAACAAATACCTTTGGAGGCATAAATGAAATTTTCTATAAAAAGAGAGGAATTGATTTCAATACTTTCTGAATATACAAATATATTAAAAGAAAACCCTATCAAACCTATTGTTTCAGGATTGCAAATAAAAGCTGAAAGTAATATCATCACTTTTGTAGGAACTAATCTTGAAGTAGATCATATAAGAAAAATTGAAGCTGAAGTTAAAGTAGATGGAAGTGTAGTTTTAAAACCATTTCTTCTTCTTGAGTATATAAAACTTTTAGATGAAGAATATATTGAATTTATTTTAAATAATGGATTTATTACAGTACATCAAGCAGAATTTTCAATACTTGAAGAAGGAACTTTTCCACTCATTACAGAGACTACACCTATAAAACTAATTTCTATAGGTGGTGGAGAGTTTGTTAAACTTCTTGAAAAATCTAAATTTGCTGCTTCTTTAACAAATGATAATATTCAAATAAACTGTGTAAGAGCTCTCTTCAAATTAAGTGAAATCAATCTTGTATCTACAGACTCTTATAGACTTTTATACTTAAAATCTGAAAAAAACTGTCATGTAGAAAAAGAAATTTCAATTCCTATGGATACAATAAATATTATTTGCAAACTTTTAAAAGATTCTGAAAAAGAAGCAACAATTGGATTTAGTGGAGAAAATATCATTCTTACTTGGGAAAATGCTTATTTTTCAAGTAAAACGATAGCATTACCTTTCCCTGACTTCAAGGGTATACTTGCTAATAATTCTTTCAGTAAAGTTATGGAATTTAATAGAGATGAATTAAAAAGTGCTTTAAAAAGAGTTATAACAGTGGCTAAGACAAGTATAGATGCTAAATTTGGTGCTATATTTGACTTTAAAGGAAAAGTTCTTTTAATCAATGCTTTCTCTGGAAAAGCTAAAATTAACCAAAAAGTTAATATGATAAAAGAAGGAGACGATTTTAAGTCTTCATTAAACTGTAAATTTCTTGCTGAATATATAGATAATATTTCAGATAATCCTGTTATAAAAGGAAGCAGTGCTTCTTCTATGTTTGAAATAACTGAAATTGGGAAAGATGATTACAAATACATTTTGATGCCACTAGCACTTAGAGATTAATAATTATTAAATAAATATTCAAAAAGAATGAAGTACATCTAGGCTTCATTCTTTTTTATTGAAAAATATTCTATATTTTTTACTTTTTGATTACTTTGAATATTTCTATATATTTCCATATAAAATAAATATATTTCTAAAATAAGTCAACAAGATTATTTTATTTATGATATAATTAACTATAAAATTTATCAGGGGGGTTTTATGAAAAAACTTATTTCAATTTTAATTGGAGCAGTGTTAATTTTTGCTGTCATAGGCTGTGGAAATAAAAAAGCTATGACAATTGGAGAATTTGAAAGTAAAATGGGAAAAAATGGTTATGAAGTGATAGATATTACTTCTCAATATCCTTCTAAAGCAATTAAAAATGTAATAATTGCCAGAAAAGACAACTACCAAATAGAATTTTTTGTTGTTGAAAATGTAGATGTTGCAGTTAGTTCTTATAACCTAAATAAAGAGACTTTTGAAAAATCAAAAGGTAACAAAACTGTTGAAACTAAAAAAACTATGGGAAATACTTCAAGATATACTTTAAAAGCTAATTCTAAGTATAAAGTTATTTCAAGAATAGAAAATACATTTATTTTTATTAATGCTCCTCAAGAAAAAAGTGAAGAGATTGATACAGTATTAAAAGAATTAAACTATTAGATTCTAAAATAAGAAGAGAATGATTTGCTCATTCTCTTTTTATTATTCATATATTCTTTTACCAAATTCATATGCTCTTAAAAGATGTCCTGTTTCTTTAATTTTAGGCTTCCCATTGGTACTTCCACATCCTCCTGCCAACACCATGCCCTTATCTTTAAATCCTATATAATTGACTAAAGTAAACTGATAATAAGAAACTGCTTGTTCAAATGTCCAAAATAAATTATCTGCTGAGGTCATAAGCAATGCACAGTCTTTTACAGGATATTTTTCATATCTTCCTAATGGAGGGTTAGTATCCTCTTCTGCAATACAATAAAAACGTTCAATAAATGCTTTTATTTTTGCAGAAATTGTCCAGAAAAAAAGTGGAGAAGCAAAAACCAGCAAATCACAGTTTTTTATATCGGGAATCAGTTCATTGAAATCATCTTTCTGTATACATGGTTTCCCATAACGACAGGCATTACACCCTATACATCCATTTATTGTTTTATTTCCTAAAAAAACTTTTTTCACATGATGTCCAGCTTCTCTAGCACCTTTTATAAAAGAATCTGCTAATTGTTCAGTGTTTCCATTTTTTCTTCCGCTTCCAACAATTACCAATATATTTTTCATAAAATCCTCCCTTGCTAAAATTTTAAATTTCTATTTTTTATACCATGCAAGAGCTTTTTTCTCTAAATTTTTTACAAATAAATCTTTACCATCACAGTAAACTTCTATATCTTTTGGATATTTTTGTGCCAATTCATATTTCAGTTCTCCATATGCTGCTGCATCTTCTGAATGTTCTCTCAAATAATCTCTTACTGCAAGATGTCTCTCAATATTTTCTCTGTCAGTGATTTGAAATATATGAATATGATGAGTTCTCTTTTCTCCACCTTTTCTAAAAAATCTTCTTTTAGATATTCCATACTCTCCCATTGGCTCATATCCCAGCTCAATAAATTTATCATTATACTGATCTATATTATTTATATCCTTTACCACTGGCATTATATCTATTACTGGTTTTGCTTTCAATCCTTTTACAGAAGTACTTCCTATATGATATATTTCTATAAGTTCATCTTGAAATATTTTTTTTATTTGTTCAGCTTCCCCAAGATATAGGCAAACCCATTCAGGATTGTGCTCTTTTACTTCTACCAACATATCTACCCCTTTTATTTTATAATTTAAATTCTATAAATTCTGTAATTATCTCAAATTTATCCAGCATTTCTCTATCTTCTAAAAGTTTTTCTATTAAATATTTATAATTCTCTATCTGTTCTTCGTCAGTATCTCCAGTTTTATAATCTACTATATAGACTGTTCCTTTTGAGTCATTTACTGGCATTTTTACCATTAGTCTGTCTATCCTATATGTTTTTTCATCTGTGAATATTTCATATTCAGGAAAAATGAAATCCCATTTATCAGAAAAGATTTTTTTACTTTTATTTAAAATATATTCTATAACCTCATCTGACAGCAATTCTTTTATAATTTTCTCTCCTATGGATGAAGCAAATTTTGAAAAAGTAAGTTCTTTTGCTAAAGCTATTTCTTCCTCAGTTCCATGTATTATATTTTCTAAAAAGAAATGTACAGTTGTTCCTCTCATTCTTTTCATTTCATTTCCAAGGGCATGAGAATATATTTTTTCTCTTTCTTTTTCCATACTTTCTTCTGCATCAGGATATTCAGCTTCTGGAGTTGATAAATCAACTGTAAATTCTCTTTTTTTCCCTTCAGCTGTTTTCTTATCATTCTTACTAAATACAATATCACTGTCTTCTATAGCATTTTCACTAAGAAATAATGCTTCTGAAAAAAGATTTTCTTTATCATTTTCAACTGCTATATACAAATTATTTTTAGGTCTTGTAAGAGCTACATAGAGATTATTTATCTCTTCATGTTTTTCTTTGATTTCTATATCATTGAGATAATCATATTCTTTTCCTAAAGATTTTATAATTTTTTTAAACTTGTCATGAGTTATTAGAAAACTTTCAGGTTTATTATAGTCTTTATCCATTTTTAGAAAGAATTTTACATTTCCTCGTGAACTCCCTCTTGATGAAGGGTTATAGTAATAAAATAAAGTATCAAATTCTAAACCCTTTGATTTATGAATAGTCATAATATTTACACTGTTATCATCTTCTAATACCATTTTTTTAAATTTATCACTATTTTTTTTATCTTCAAATTCAACAATAAATTCCTCAAAATATTTATAATTTTTTATTATTTTATAAAAAGAATAAATATTTGAAATATCACTTTTACTATTAAATTTTCCGCCTATTCCTACTTTTTTCAATATGCTGTAAGTCAGAAAACTTGTTTCTCCATTATTTTCTATGTATTCTTTTCTTATAACTTTCACTATTTCCAATACTCTAAGTTCAGTTTCTTTTAATGCTATTTCTATCTCTTCCATATTAAGATACTTTTCTATATCTTCTCTATTTTTTATCATGTATTTTAGAGTTTTTACTCCTATATTTATCAAATCTGACCTAAAAAAATCTAAGAGTGAAAGATAATCATCTTTTACAAGATAGTTTATCAAAGAAAAAAGACCATTTATCCCTCTATACTCTACTATATTAGAATTTGAATCTATAACATAGGGAATATTTGCTTCTGATAATTTCTCAGCTATCATATCCAATTCTTTATTAGTTCTCCCCAATATTCCTATTCCTTTATAATCCTTGTTAAAGTTCTCTTTTATCTTTTTTATTATCTGATCTATCACAGTAACTTCTTCAGTTGCTTTTTTTCTCAATACTTCTATATGACCAGCTATATCATCTGATTTAGATTTTACTTCATAAAAACTCCATAATTCTTCTTCAAATTCTCCATTCTCTGACATTTTAGATATATTTGAAAATATCATATTTGTAAAACTTACTATATTTTTTTCACTTCTAAAACAAGTAAAAAGTTTTTCTTCTTTTCCATCAATTATTTTTTCAAGATTTTCAAATAGCTTTTTTTCTCCCCCACGCCATCCGTAAATGCTTTGTTTTTCATCTCCAACACAGATTACATTATTTGTTTGATCAATTATATCTTTCAATATTCTCCATTGAAGTATACTTGTATCTTGAAATTCATCTATAAATATAGTATCTATTTTTCCATCTAAAATTTCAAAGAATTCACCTGTTACTCCATTTTCATTTATAAAGTTCAACTCTTTATCCCTTATATATTTAAAAGTATAACTGCTGATATCTGAATGCGTAAACCTTTTTTCTTTAAATTTTATATCATCATAAACTTCATAAATTCTATTTAAAATATAAAGGAGCTTTTCTTCATAAGGAATAACACTCTTATTATACATAGTCTTAGCAAGGTTATCTTTCAATTCTCCATATATATTTTTCATATTCTCTAGTTCATAATCTATATCCCCTTTTTTAGATTTTACTTTTACTCCATTCCATATTTCTTTTTCCAGAATATCTCCATTTTTTTCAAGAATAAAAGCTTCTTTTTCATTTTCATCTTTACATAAGAGATATTTTTTCAATGAAGTTTTAAACAGCTCTTCTAAAGATTTATCTTTTATTTTAGATATGTTTTCCAGTATTTCTACTATTCTGTCCATATGTCTATAATTGCTTTCTGATGTTAGTGCTTCTCTTTTTTCTCTCAGTTTTTCTCCTAAGACAATAACTTTCCATCTTTCATTTAAAAGATTTTTTATAAGTGTAAGATAATTTTCCATATTCTTTTCTGAATTATCTTCCAAGAATCCTTTAAAAGCTCCGAAATCTTCCTTATTATCAAATATCTTCTGAAATGTTTTAATTAACATCTTTCTATTTTCATCATCATCAATTATTTCATATGAATATATTTTCAAATATGGTGCTATAGCCTTTTTAAATATTAAATTGGTAAAAGCATCTATTGTATATACTTTCAATTTATCTCTATTTTGGATTAAGTCCTGATATACAGCAGATATTTTTTGATGATCAAATTCCATATCTGGATATATTTTCTTTAAATTTTCCTTTATACTTTCTCCATCTTCCGCATTTTCAGACAGTTCTTTTAAAAATTTAAGTATTCTTTCTTTTATTTCAGCTGTTGCTTTTTTAGTAAAAGTCATTACAAGTATATCTTTAAAATCTGTTCCTCTGCATAATGCCCCTACATATTCCAAAGAGAGACGATAAGTTTTTCCTGTTCCAGCACTTGCTTTTAAAACCAGTCTGTTTTTCACTATTATCTTCCCCTTCCACATATTTTTATATATTCACAGCTATTACATACACTTACCTTTTCAGCAAAAGAGTATTTATCGCTCTTTAAAAAGTCTATTATATCTTCTTTTAATCCTTCTTTTGTAAGTTTTATTTCTTCATGTACTTCTATATTTCCCTTCCATACATTAAAAATATATTTTTGAGCCTTTTTTTCATCTTCATATAAAATTATACTATAATAATCTAGCTGTTCTTTATTAGCTCCACCAGTTTTATAATCTACAATTTCATTTCCAATTTCACTTTCTATTACTAAATCAGCTACTCCTCTGAGAAATATCTGAATATCTCCATCTATAAATGGTTTTGTTTCATATACTCCCTTTTCTCCTTGAAATCTTTTTATTTTAATATTTTGATATTTTGTTTCTATATAACTAAAGAACTTCTCTATATTAGCTGTAATTATTGGAATCATTATTTCACTGCAGTAATTATCCATATGTACTGGTATTTTAGCTCTGCTGTATGAGAAATGTTTATTTAATATTTCCTCTATATAAGTTCTGTCAATTTTAAAGTTTCCCTTTGAAATTACTTCCTTCCACATTCCTTTTACTATTTCTTCTAATACCTTATGAACAAGAATTCCAAAAAATCTGCTGCTTATATCACTTTCTTCTGGAGAACACAGATATTCCAAGTTATTCATCTTTTGAAAATAGAATTTTAATCTGCATTGTTTTAAATTACTGTAGTCATATGCACCCATACTTAATTTTCCATCTTTGAAATCTTCATTATCTTTTGGAAAACTTTCTATTTCAAACTCTGGATATCCTTTTTCCTTTTCAAATACAGCATTCTTGAGAGCTTCTATACTTCCATTAAGATCAACAGGTGCCTTTCTTATTTCTAAATCATATTTTATAGAAAGTTCATCTAAAAATGGAGATATATCTATTCCCTTATCTTCATTTTTTTTAGTAAAAATAACAGCATTAATGTTACTGAACACAGCTTGGAAAAATCTATATTTTTTTATTTCTCTTTTTTCCTCTCTGCTTACCATTCCCATATCTTTTCTCTGTTTTTCAGTAAATATGAGATTATCACCTATATTTCCAGGCAAAATATCCCCAGTAATATCCATAAAGAAATTAGTTTCTCCAAACATTTTTTTCTCTTTATACAATGACCTGCTTTCTCTAGCAAATCTGGCAGCCTCTATATTTTTAACAATTGCTCTTTCAGAATCTACCTTTTCATTTGAAGATATAACTATATCTTTCATATATTGAATAACAAGTCTGAACAGAGAACTTCCAAGATTTCCTTCAAAATATGTATTAAAACTATTATGGATACTCATATTTTCATTACTTTTCATTATTCCGAATATTTCAAAAAATTTCTCAAAAACATTTCCATATTCTTGCTCTATAAATTTTTCTAAATTTATCTGCTTTTTAAAATATTCATATATATCATCTACACCTTTTAACTCTATTATGCTGTTCAGATCAAAAAATATATTCTCCATTTTATTTTTAAATTCATTATTATTTGAAAATATCCATTCAGCTTCTGATGTATCTAATATTTTAGAGGAAATATATTTATAATCTTCTCTCATAAAATTATTAAGTGTAATTATATCTTCTGCTCCTAATGAATAATATTCCTTAAATACTCTATCATCAAATGCTTTTTTAATAGCTGATATTAAATAAACTCTTCCAAGTTTTTCTTCCATGTTCATAAGAATATTCAGCTGTATATTTAAAAATTTATATAATTTTGTATCATTCATTGTTACTGCCTGAGATTTTCCAAAATATCTTGGGAAAACATTATGATAAGTATTATTCTCTGGAACAGGTGAATACATATCTCCACTTTTTCCCTTTCCCTGAAATAAGTAAATCAGGCTCATACTCTCTTCTAATTCATCTTTAGACTTATATACATATATTTTATTTGGAGAAATTTCTGGTAAAGTTATCTTTTCTATTTTAAGTTTATTTTCATCAAAATCTCCATTTTCTAACTGAAGTATTATTTCTATCTCTTTTTCTTCCAATAATTTATTTATAACTTTTTTATATATTTCTGGATACTCTATTACATCTACAAAAATTATTTTCTTATATTTTTTAAACCATTTCATTTGAAAATATCTCATATCTTCAAGCCAGTCATTTGGAATATAGTTATGTTTCTCACATAAAATATCAAATGATTCTTTTATTCTGCCAAAATAATAAAAATATTTTTCCTGCCAGTTATGTATATTATCTATTTTTTCTATATCATTTATATTCATTTCTCTATAATATGCAAAAAAATTATTTGCGAAATCTATTATATCATAATAGGATTTTATATTAAGTTCATCTTTTATATCCTGTGGTATAGACTTATAAAAAGCTAAGATTCTCTTAGCCTCTTTTAATACTATTTTATCAGAAATAAATATTCTTTCTCTAAGTTCATCCATAGTCTTAAATTCTGGTTGTTTTGAAAAAATATCTTTTTTCATTTTTTTCACAAATACAGACTTCATTCTGTTATCAGAAAAAAGGTACAGATTACTCTCTACCTTATCTTCTTTTTTCCAATATTCTTCTGCAAAACTATTCCCATATCCAATATATCTAAAATTTATTTTTTTTTCTATCAAAACTGCCTCCATTCATTAAACACTTAAATATCTCCATCTTCCTTTTTTAAATGTTCTATAGCATGCTATACTCCTGAATCCTAGATCTATTGACATTACCACCCAGGCTCCCAACAATCCTGTATCCAATTTATATAAAAATAAGTATGTAAGTGGTATTCTTATTAAATACATTCCTAAACTTGTAATAAGGAGAACTGCTTTAGTATCTCCTGCTCCTCTCAAACATCCGCTCAATACCATTGATACTGCAAGAAATGGCTGACATATTGACACCAACCTTAAAGCTCCTGTTGCCATTTCTCTAATAGCTGGTTCTTTTGTAAACATAGCTATTATTGTTCCTGGAAGTATAAAAAATGTCAATCCAAAAGCAGACATTGCACAAAGAGCCAATAGGGTTGTTGCTTTTGCGTCTCTTTCGGCATTTTTAGGTGAATGTTTTCCTAACTGCTGTCCTACCAATGCTGTTCCAGCCACTGAAAATCCAAATCCCATATTAAATGAAAATGATTCAGCTGTAAGAGCTATCTTATGTGAAGTATATGCCATAGTTCCCAAAGATATTACCATCATTTCAAATACAAGCATACCTATTCTGAATATTCCTTGCTCTATTGCTGCTGGTATTCCTACTTTTAATATTCTTTTTATCATGCTACCATCATATTTTAATGCACTGAATGGTATAGATACCCAAAACTTATCTGTAAATAATGTGAGCACTAAATAAATAACTGTTACTATTCCTCTTGCTATTGTAGTAGCTATTCCAGCTCCAAGTACCCCCATTCCAAGTGTAAAAATAAAAATATAATTTAATATAACATTAGAAATAACACTTATAAGATTTGCTATCATAGGGATTGTAGACTTGCTTGTTGATCTATAAGCTGCTGCAAATACTACATTAAAACATAAAAATGGCAATCCCATAATTACTGCTCTATAATATTCTGTAGTTCTTACTAAATCCATATCATCTGCTCTTCCTACAAGATTAAGTATATTATCTCCAAAAGTCAATAAGAGTCCTGCTATAATAACAGAAAATGGTACAGAAAGAATTATACTCTGTGCCATTGAATTTTTTCCTTCTTTTTTATTGTCTGATCCAAAAGCTCTGCTGACTATTGCTGTTGTTCCAATACTTATCGCGAAAAACACCGGGATAACTGCCTGTACAGGAGCATTTCCTATTCCTACTGAACTTATTGCTACTGGCCCCAATTTTCCAACCATTATCATATCAAAAAATCCTAACAATGTTTGAACAAATAAATCAGCTATTGCAGGAAGGGCTATTGCCATAATTGCTGCAAATACTTTTTTATTTCTTCTCCACTCTCTTTTTATATCCATTATTACTCCCCCCATGTATATTCTCTACCTTAATTATAGTACATTTCCTATTTTTTTTCACCTTTTTAATTTATTTTTTTAATTATAGATTTTAAGATTGTTTTAAATATAATAAAAATAAAATTGTATACTAAATATTCTTTATTCAAATGTTTTTATAGATTTTATTTTATAAAAAAAGACTGTTAAGACAGTCTAGATTTTTAAGTTTTTTGTTATGAAAAATTCAATATTTTTTATTTTTAGTATAATCTTTCTTTTTTATAATATGTCTATTTTCTTTCTCAATACTAAAGTTGTTAAAAAAGTCATCAAATCTGAAAATGGCAAAGCCAACCATATTCCATTTTCTTCTAAAAATTTAGGAAGAATAAAAAGTCCCATCAATACAAATATTGTACTTCTCAATACTGATAATATATTAGCAGCTTTTGCTCTATCTTTAGATTGAAGAAAGGATATATTTATAAAGTTAGCTCCTACGAAAATTACTGCACTTGCATATAGCCTTAATCCGTGTCCTGCTGCTTTTATAAGTTCAGGGTCATCATTAAATAATCTTATGAGACTGTCTCCAAAAAAGTTTACCCAAATAAGTATCACAATGGCTATCCCAAATGATATTTTATGTCCTATTTTATATGTATCTTCAACTCTATCTAATTTGTTTTCTCCATAATTATAACTTACTATTGGCTGTATCCCTTGCCCCATTCCATTGTACAGCATTCTAAATATATAAAATACATATCCAACTATACAGAAAGCTGAGACACCCATTTCTCCACTATATTTCATAAATGATATATTAAATAGAATTGTTATGAGTGCCACTGTAAATTCCATTATAAATGATGGAAACCCTATAGCTGCTATCTTTTTCATTATATCCATTTTTATTCGATTTTCAAATGAAAACTTAAATCTTGAACCAGGCTTCATAAAATATCTCACAAGAAAAAGCATTGAAAACAACTGCCCTATTCCAGTAGCAGTTGCTGCTCCAAATATTCCAAAACCAAACTTCATTATAAAAAGCCAATCTAAAAATATATTTGTAACAGCTCCTATTATCATTGAAATAAAAGCATAAGCTGGTGCTTTATCATTTCTCACTACAGCATTAAGACTGTTAGATATCATCAAAAATCCCAGTGCTGCAGTACATGGATACATATAGGCTTTCACCATTGGAAGAAGATTGTCATTTGCTCCCATGAGTCTTATTATTCTCTCGTTGAAAAATATAACCATAAGAAGAATAAGAAGATATGCTGTCACATTCAACACTATTATATATGAAAAACATCTGTTACAAAATTCTTTATCTTTTGAATTTAACGAAATAAGGGTAGCTCCCCCTATTCCAAACATCAGACTCAAGGCAGCTCCAAAATTTACTATTGGATATCCCAAATTCAAAGCAGCAAGTCCTTCTGCTCCTACTCCACGACCTACAAATATTCCATCTACAATAGAGTACATAGCTGTTACTATCATACCTGTTACTGCTGGAATAGAAAAATTCAAAAACAGTTTCCATACTGAATCTTTTCCCAAGCTAATACTTTTAGACATTTTCTTCTCCTCATATATTTTTTACAAAAAATTCAAATCCCTCTAATTTACATAGAGGGAAATTCAGATTTAATTTAATCCAATCATGTGACAATAAGGTTACAATTGCATTAATAATATCAAGTTGTTCTGTCTAAATAATTTTTAGCTTATTTCTATATAAAAACACTAAACTATTTTACAGTTTCTTATGTACTTTTAATAAATAATTTGATTATTTTTTTTCAAATATCAATTTTTCATTATCTTTAGTAAGTAATATGATACTATCTTTTTTAACTTCTATCCTGTCAGCTTCATTTAAAAGTTTGATATATCCACTTTCAGCCTGCATTCTATTTTCTGGTCCAGCCATCATAGTAGAAGCAACATTAAGTACTTCTATACTATCTCCGTCTATTTTAGCTCCTCCAAAATATCTGTTAACACCAGAGAATCCGTATATTCTATCTCCTTCAAAAGCAATAGTTATATTTGCATCTTTGTATATGTTAGTCAACAGAAATTCTTGTTTCTCTATACTTTTTATATCATTTTTTCCAGCTCCTATACTAGAACAACCAACTAGAAGTGCTCCTGCTGCTAAAAAAGTTACTATTTTTTTATACATTATTTCTACCTCCATTAAAGACTTTTAATACACTCTATCATTTTTTATACATTAAATCAAACAGTTTTTAAAACAACTTGAAAATATAATTTTTTCATTTCAAATATCTTCATTATGTAAGTTTTGTTAACATATTTTTAATTATTAATTTCCAATAAATACTGAAAATATGCTATTTTTTTCTATCAAGTATCTTATTTCTTACTTCTTGATCATCTTTTCCATTTCCAAGTCTAAACTCTTCAAATAATTCATCATCATCATCTACATAAACAGTAGCTTCTACCATATCACCATTTTTTATCTTCAATTTCTCAAAATCCTTAATATCTCTTATAACATATTCATCTTCCAGCCTTGATGTAAATACTACAAGATCTCCTTTTAACTTTTTTGCTATTTTAGCAAACTCTTTTATTACCTCATTCATTACTTCTTTGCTTACTTCATAAGTCATTTTCTTACCTCTTCTTTCTCTAATTCTTTCTATAAGTTATATTATTTTATTTTCTTAAAAATTGGCTGCATTCCTTCAAAAGAAGTAATATACTTTTTACCTATACTCTCCAAAAAGTCATATACTAGCTTAAAATCCATAATTAGATATTCTTTTATATGGGCATCAGACCCTATTGTAAGTATTTCTCCACCAAGCTCATAATATCTTTTTACTATATCTGTACAAGGATAAAATCTATCTTCTTTATATCTAAATCCAGAAGTATTAATTTCTATTCCTTTTCCTTTTTCTATCAATTTTTTAAGAATTGCATCAATTCTGTCAAAATTTTCTTTATAGTTTAATCCTCTATATTTAGGTCCCCCATACCTTGTAACAAAGTCAAGATGCCCATAAACATTAAACTTATTATAAAGTTCTACATTTTTTAATACATTATCAAAATAAAGTGCCTGTACTTCCTCTTTAGTTTTTCCTTCCTGTATTTCACCAAAAGCAAGGTCTATTCTATTAATAGCATGACTGGAATTTATTACAAAATCAAAAGGATGGCTGCTTACAACTCCTTCTAAATACTCCCTTGTATGAGTTTGAACTCCCACCTCTACTCCAAGTTTTACATCTATACTTTTTCTATATTTTTCTTTTAATTCCAATACTCTCTTCACATATTTATCTACTTTCAGAACCCATATGTCAGTCATTCCTTCTATATCATATTCCAGATGGTCAGTAATGGATATTTCCTGCAAACCTAAAGAAATAGCTTTTTGAATAATTTCTTCCATATCTTGAGTTGAATCTCCTGAAAATTCACTATGTACATGATAGTCGTTTATAATCATAATCTTTACCTCAGTCATTCATTATTTTATATGAGTATTCTACCATACTTTTAAAATTTATGACAGTATTCTTACAATCATTTTTTTGTATTCAATTATAAAACAATAAAAACTTTTAAGTGCTTTTAAAAGTCATTTTTTTTATAAAAAATCCTTATACAGTAATAGAAATTTCCTTTACGTTCTATTTGTTTAAAATAAAATAACATTTTTTTATGAAAAATATGAATTTTTATTTCAAAGTGTATGCTATTACAATTTTTAAACATTCATTATTGACAAAGTACAAACTGTAGGGTAATATTTTAATGTAAACGGTTACATATAATAAAAACAAGTGGTGATAATATGAATATGAAAGACATCGCAGCTCATCTTGGAATTTCAGTAGCCACTGTTTCCAGAGCTATTAATGGGAGTGAAAATATCAATCCTGAAACTAAAGAAAGAATTTTAGCATTTGTAGAGAAGAAGGGATATACTCCAAATGTTATTGCGAGAAATCTCTCTAAAATGGAAAATAATACTATTGCTCTTTTAGTACCTAATATCAGCAATCCATTTTTTGCATCACTTATTAATAATATATGTGCAAATTTTGCTAAAAGTGATTATCAGATAGCTCTTTACAATACATCTGAAAATATTGAATTGGAAAAAAAAGCTATAAAAAATATAATAGGACAGAGAATAGCTGGAGTTATTGCCATTCTAATTAATGGTAAATATGAAGAAAACCCTCTTCTCCCTCTTATTAATTACAATATTCCTGTTTTTCTTTTAGACAGAGATATCAGAGATTACACTCTTCCTGGAGTATTTCTCGATAATTATACTGGAGCATATAAAGTAGTTACAGAATTATTAAATAAAGGACATAGAGATACAGCCATCATCACTGGAGATTTATCATCTCTCAATGGTGAAGAGAGACTAAAAGGATATATAAAGGCTCACGAAGATATGAATATTCCATATTCTAAAGCAAATATTTATGAAGGAAATTTCCTTTTTGAAAGTGGATATGAAGCTGGTAATAAAATCTTAAACACTTCAGCTACAGCAGTATTTTCTTCTAACAACCTTATGCTTTTAGGATTTTTAAAAGCTATGAAAGCTGTTGATAAAAAAATACAATTATCATGCTTTGAAGAAATAGAATATCTTGAAGTACTTGGAATAGATATTATTTCCTGTAAAATACCTCTTGATATAATAGGAGAAAAGATGTATTCTCTTTTCTTCACAGATAAAAATAAAAGAAAAAAAACATATATAGAACCTATTTTGATAAAAAATAGAAAGGAGTTTTAATGAAAAAAGTTGTAGTTGCAGGGAGTATAAACATGGACTTGGTAACTGTTTGTGAAAGAGCTCCAAAGGGAGGAGAAACTCTTTTTGGAAAAGAATTCTTTCAGGTGCCTGGAGGAAAGGGAGCTAATCAGGCTGTTGCTATTGGTAAACTTGGGACAAAAGTTACAATGCTTGGAAAGATAGGAAATGATTCATTTGGAAAAGATCTTATATCATCAATGAACAACAGTGGAGTTGATACTAATTATATAGAAACTTCTGCTTCATCTACTGGTATAGCTAAAATAATAGTTGAAGAAAATGGACAAAATAGAATACTTGTTGTATCTGGTGCAAACATGGATGTAGACAGGGCATATATAGACAGACATATAGATATTATAAATCATGCTGATATTCTTGTTACACAACTTGAGATACCTATGGACACAGTAGAATATGTATTAAAGAAAGCAAAGGAAGCTGGAAAAACAACTATATTAAATCCTGCTCCAGCTACTATACTGAATGAGGCAATCATAAAAAACAGTGATATAATCATTCCTAATGAAAGTGAACTAGGTATTATAACCAATATGCCTACAAATACTTTAGAAGAGATAGAAGCTGCTGCACATAAACTTTTAAATATGGGTGTAAAAGAACTTATAGTCACTCTTGGAAGTCAAGGTTCTCTTCATCTAAATAAAAAAGATTCTATGCTGCATAGTGCATACAAAGTAAAAGCTGTAGATACTACTGCTGCTGGTGACAGTTTTATAGGAGGACTTGTAAGAAATATTCAAGCTGATAATTTAGATGAAGCTATTGAATTTGCTACAAAAGTTTCTGCCATAACTGTAACAAGAAAAGGAGCTCAAATATCTATACCAACTATTGAAGAAGTAGAAAATTTTAAAGGAGAAAAAAATGAAAAAAAGCAGACTGTTAAATAGTCAACTATCTTATGAAGTTGCAAAAATCGGACATACAGCTCATATTACTCTTTGTGATGCTGGACTTCCTATTCCCCAAAATGTCAAAAGAATAGATTTAGCTGTAGAAGCTGGTCTTCCGGGATTTATCAGTGTATTAGATCCTGTACTTAGTGAAATGCAGGTAGAGGAAATCATTCTTGCTGAAGAGATAAAGGAAAAAAATATGCCTATGTACGAAGCTATTATGAAATCTTTTAAAGAAGCAGGTATGAATCCTAAAGTTGTTTTTGTTCCTCATGAGGAGTTTAAAAAAATCACTCATAACAGCGAGGCTATTGTAAGAACTGGAGAATGTTCTCCATATGCAAATATAATATTGAAATCAGGAGTAGTATTTTAGGGAGAGGGTATGGAAAAAGAAATAGTTTTAAAAATGTCTGAAATTGTCAAAACTTTCCCAGGTGTAAAAGCCCTTAATGGAGCCCATTTAAATATATATCATGGGAGAGTAATGGCTCTTTTAGGAGAAAATGGAGCTGGTAAATCTACTCTTATCAAAATTATGACTGGTATATATCAAATGGATAGTGGGAAGATTTATCTGGGAAATGAAAAAGTAAATTTTAAAAATATAACAGATTCGCAGGAAAGAGGAATTGCTGTTATTCATCAGGAATTAAATTTAATTCCCGAATTAAGTATAACAGAAAATATTTTTCTAGGCAGAGAAATCACAAATAGTTTTAGAAAAATAGATTCTAACCTTATGGATAGGGAAGCAAGATTTCTGCTTGATAAATTAAATGTCGCTGAAAGTGAAAAAACATTAATTAAAAATCTTACTATTGGAAAAATGCAAATGGTGGAAATAGCAAAAGCTTTATCTCAAAATGCTAAAATAATAGTGATGGATGAGCCTACAGATGCTCTTACTGACAGTGAAACTGAAAGTCTTTTTGAAGTAATCAGAGAACTTACAAAAGAAAAGAAAAGCATAGTATATATCTCTCACAGATTAAAAGAGATTCCAGAAATATGTGATGATATTACAATAATGAGAGATGGAAAATTTATATGTGAAAAAGAAGTAAAAGATATTGATGAAGAATTTATTATTAGAAATATGGTAGGAAGATCTCTTGATGAACAATTTCCCAGAGTAAGTGTAAAAAAAGGAAGGGAAGTTCTGAAAGTAAAGAATCTTAAAAACGACTATATAGATGATATCTCATTTACTCTCCATGAAAGCGAAATATTAGGAATATCTGGCCTTATGGGAGCTGGAAGAAGTGAACTTGTAAAAACTATCTATGGTCATTTGAAAAAACATTCAGGGCAGGTATTGCTTGATGGTTCTGAAAAAAATATAAAGTCAGCTCAAGATGGTATTTCTAATGGAATAGCCTATGTATCAGAAGACAGAAAGGGTGATGGTCTTGTTCTCGGATTAAGTGTCAAAGAAAATATGACTATATCATCTTTAAAATTCTTTTCAACTTTCTTTAAAATTAATAAAAAAAATGAAAAAAACAGTGTAGAAGAATATGTAGATAAATTTAGTATCAAAACTCCAACTATTGATCAGAAAATTAAAAATCTGAGTGGTGGAAATCAGCAAAAAGTAGCTATTGCTAAAGCTTTACTAACTAATCCTAAGATACTTATATTAGATGAACCTACAAGAGGAGTAGATGTAGGAGCTAAAAAAGAGATATATGATTTCATTAATGAATTAAAGAAAAAAGGATTAAGCATCATCATTGTTTCCTCTGAAATGCCTGAAATTCTTGGACTTAGTGATAGAATATTAGTTATTCATAATCATAGAATAACTGGTGAATTCGCAGGAGAAGAGGCAACACAGGAAAAAATAATGAGATGTGCAGTAGGAGGAAATAATGTTTAAAAAACTTTGGAGTAATAAACCATTGATTGGCCTTGTTATATTTTCTATAATAGTGGCTATTCTAAATCCTAGATTTTTGTCTATGGCAAATATCTTGAATGTACTAAGACAAACTTCTATAAATTCAATAATTGCTATAGGGATGACTTTTGTTATTCTTACTGGTGGAATTGATCTTTCTGTAGGTTCTATTCTTGCCTTTTGCGGTGCAGTTATGGCTTATCTTTTAAATACTGGATTAAATCCTTTAATTGCCCTTATAATAACTCTTGTTTTAGGAATGATTTTTGGTTTTTTCAATGGATTTCTGGTTTCAGTAATGAAATTACAGGCTTTTATCGTTACACTGGTAACAATGACTTTTTTGAGAGGTGCTACTCTGGTATTTACCAATGGAAAACCTATTACTGTTCGTGATGGAGGTATGCTTTTTGAAAATATTGGTGATGGATATATCTTCAATATTCCAGTTCCCATATATTTAATGATTCTTTTATTTATCGGAGGTCATTATATCCTCTCTCATACAAAATTTGGTAGATACACATATGCAATAGGTGGAAATGAAGAAGCTACAAAACTTTCTGGTATAAATGTAGATAAAATAAAAATATGGGTATATGGTACTTGTGGAGTTCTTGCTGCTCTTGCAGGAGTAATAACTACTTCAAGACTTTTCTCTGCTCAGCCTACAGCAGGTACAGGATATGAACTTGATGCAATAGCTGCTGTTGTTTTAGGAGGAACATCTCTTTCTGGAGGGGTTGGAAAAGTTACTGGAACAGCTCTTGGAGCCATTATAATTGGTGTTTTAGGAAATGCTTTAAATCTGCTTGATGTTTCTTCTTATTATCAAATGATGATTAAAGCTCTTGTTATCTTAATTGCAGTATTAATAGACAAAAAGTCTAACAAATAAATAAGGAGTGGTGTAAATGAAAAAATTTCTAAAAGTTTTTGGAGTAGCAGCTTTACTTGTTGCTGTTTCATCAGCAGCTTCTGCAGCTGGAGAAAAAATAGGTCTTGTTGTTTCTACACAAAACAATCCTTTTTTCGTAACATTAAAAGAGGGAGCTGTACAAAAAGCTAATGAATTAGGATATGAACTTATAGTTCTTGACTCACAAAATGATCCTTCTAAAGAATTAGGAAATGTAGAAGATCTTTTAGTGAAAGGGGTAAATGTTCTTCTTATCAACCCTACTGATTCAGATGCTGTTGTAAGTTCTGTAAGGGCTGCCAATAGAAGTAAAGTTCCAGTTGTAACTCTTGATAGAGCTGCCAATGGTGGAAAAGTAGTTTCTCATGTTGCTTCTGATAATGTTCTAGGTGGGGAAGTTGCTGGTGACTATATTATTGAAAAATTAGGTGGAAAGGGTAAAGTGGTTGAATTAGAAGGTATTCCTGGAACTACTGCTGCTAGAGATAGAGGAGAAGGATTTAACAAAGCTATTGCTGGTAAACTTGATGTTGTAGCTAAACAGGCTGCTGATTTTGACAGAACTAAAGGTCTTACAGTTATGGAAAATATTCTTCAGGCTCAACCTGAAATCAATGCTGTATTTGCTCACAATGATGAAATGGCATTAGGTGCTTTAAAAGCTATTGAATCTTCTGGAAGAAAAAATATAATAGTTGTTGGATTTGATGCTACAGATGATGCTGTTGCTGCTGTAAAAGATGGAAAATTATCTGCTACTGTTGCCCAAAAACCTGCTGAAATAGGAGCTATTGGAATAGAAGTTGCTGATAAAATAATCAAAAAAGAAACTGTTCAGGAAAATGTTCCTGTTGCTTTAGAATTAATAAAATAAATGATAGACTAATATTTTAATCAATACTTAACAATTTTTAAAAGTCTCTTAACATTACGATTATTTCGGAATAATAAGAGGCTTTTTTTATAAAAATTTTCTTGTTTTTTTTCTTAAAAGTTATATAATTGTATATATGTATTTTTGAGAGAAATATATATTAAATATATAGCAATCATTTAATTCTTATTTTAAAAAATCTTATTGATTATTCTTCTTCTTTGTTATAAAATCTTTGTGTTAAAATTATAATTTCCAAAGGAGAAAGATATTTATGAAAATTTTACCAATCTGTCTATTGTTTGTTTCTAACATTTTTATGTCATTGCATGGTATGGACATTTAAAAAATACCAAAAGTGCTTTGATATTTGCAATAGCTTCAAGCTGGGGAATAGCATTTTTTGAATACTGTTTTTCTATTCCTGCTAACAGAATAGGGTCTCAATACTTTACTGTAGCTCAATTAAAAATCATACAGGAAGTAATTACCCTCATAGTATTTTCAGGATTTTCAATATTATATTTAAAACAAGAATTTAAATTAAATTATATCTATGCATTTTTCTGCATGATAGGAGCTGTATATTTTATGTTTAAGAAATAAAATGTAACATAAGGGGTGGCTTCAATGAAAACTATTTTCGATAAAACTAATCTTGCAAATCTTGATTTAAAAAATAGACTTTTTAGAAGTGCTGTTTGGGAGAATCTTGCTGATAATGATCATATGACAAAAGAGCTCTTTGATCTTTATGAAAATCTTGCTAAAGGAGGGGTAGGCAATATAATTACCAGTTTCTCATCAGTACTGAAAGATGATCTTCCTGCTCCTAATATGCTTTGTATCTATGATGATTCTTTTATAGATGATTACACTCAGCTTACTGAAAAAGTCCATTCATATGGAGCGAATGTTTTCCTTCAAATTGTTGCTGGAGGATCACAGGGAAGAAACAACATAAACTCTGGTAAAATTATTTATGGACCTAGTACACATAAAAATCCTATTACTGGTATAGAAGCTGTAGAAATGACACAGGAAGATATATGTAATTTAGTAGAAAAATTTAAAAATGCAGCTGTGAGAGCAAAAAATAGCGGTTTTGATGGTATACAGATACATGCTGCTCATGGATACCTTTTAAGCCAATTCTTAAATCCTTTCTACAATAAAAGAGAAGATGAATATGGCGGAGATGTAGATGGACGAGCTAGAATACTGATTGATGTATATCTTTCTATAAGAGAAGCTGTTGGAGATGATTTCATTGTTGGGATAAAAATAAATTGTGATGATTTTGAAGATGAAGGGCTGAACTTTGGTGAAAGTTCTTGGGTTTGCGAAAGGCTTGCTATGATGGGGCTTGACTTTATTGAAGTAAGTGGTGCTAATCCTTCAAGAACTATTTCTTTCCCTTCAGAGGAAAGCTATTTCAAAATATTTGCTAATACAATAGCTGAAAATACTCAAATTCCTACT
The DNA here is from genome assembly GCF_032477075.1 of Fusobacterium sp. Classification (NCBI taxonomy): domain Bacteria; kingdom Fusobacteriati; phylum Fusobacteriota; class Fusobacteriia; order Fusobacteriales; family Fusobacteriaceae; genus Fusobacterium; species Fusobacterium sp. The sequence goes on from NZ_JAWDXO010000006.1 coordinate 40,931, forward strand.
ATATTAGTAGGAGGAAACAGAAGCATAGAAGGAATGGAGGAGATTCTTAACAATTCTTCAATAGAATATTTTTCATTAGCCAGACCTTTTATTGCTGAACCTGATTTAGTAAAAAGATGGGAAGAGGGAGATACTCGAAAATCAAAGTGTATTTCCTGCAACAAATGTCGTGTTCCTAGTAAAAAAATAGAGTGTATTTTTAACAGATAACTATTCTTATTTAACTTACAAATATATATTAAATAGACTTATACTAAATATATTCAAGTATTTTTTAAATATAATATTTTCATTAACTTTACTTACTATAATTATATTGTGTTTTTTAATATATAGAAAAAGACATCTGAAGTACTTCAGATGTCTTTTTTATACTTTAAAATAAATCTTAGGAAGCTAATTTTTTATAAGATCAAATAATTTTTCTGCAGCTTTTTTAGGACCATCTTTTTCATTTCCTTTTATTCCTAATTGAGTTCTTATCTGACCTACTTTCACGCCTTTTTTAAACATATCTTCAAAGAATTTATCTATGAGTATATCTGTTTTTGCTATATTCTGTACAGGTCCAAATGGATTAGCGAAATATGAATCTACCAAACCTTTTTCACTTGTTGTTCCTTTAGCCATTCTTTTTCCAGCTTTGAATACAGGTATAGCTTCTTCTGCTGAATTAAAAAATTCTAATTCTTCTCCCTCTTCATAATTGTTGGCATAGAGAAACATATCTATAGGATAGCCTTTCATAATATCATTATATGAAGCTATTGGTATAATTATTCTTGAATTTATTTTATCCGGATTCATAAAAATACTTCTGTCTATTTCTTTATAAGCATACCCAGTATCTAAATCATCCAGTCTTATAAAAGCTCCTATTTCTGTTCCATATGCTTTAGGACTGGCAGTTTCATTCAATACAAATGTTCCCATATCATCAAATATAACTTTCATATCTTTTACATATTTTTCACTGAGAGTTCTAAAGGCTTCCAGACTCTCTGATTTTCCAGCTCCACTATCTCCCATAATGGCAATATTGAATGTTTTCCCATTTTTCATAACAATATTTACCATAGCTCCATGTATTGGAAGTTTTCCCTTTTCTATCATTCTTATATTATGAAGTGTCAATATCATTTTTTTCATGTATCCAAAATAGTCTATATCCTCATTATAATTTGCATATCCTATCATCATATTATTTTCTTTGTCATTATAAAATACAGTCTTCATTTCATTTTCAAAATCTTTTACGCCATATATATATAATATATCTGGTCTTCTATTCATATATTCTTCTTCTCTGGCTAATTCAAAAAGATTACACAGAGCTATTCCCTGTGACATAAAATATCTGTTGAAATATATGAAAGCCAGAGAATCTCCAACTTTAGCTGGATAACAAAACCAATTATCAGTATTTATGCATATATCTTTAAATGGATTTTCTTTTACTTCCTGAAATATTCCTGTTCTTGTATTTCTCTTTGGGTAAGTTATAAATGGAGGCTGCAATATAATAGTTTCTATAAAAGGTATTTTTTCTAAAAATGAATATTCAGAAGGACAGCTTCTTTTAGTATCATTTAATATTATTCCTGCATTTATTCCTGCACTCAATTGTCTGTATACTCTGTGTTTATATCCCATCACCGCTTCTTCTATTTGTCTATATGTACTTAATATCAAATTTTTAAAATTATTTATAGCTTCAATAAAGTTGACATTTTGTAGACCTTCTCCTCTTTTTGTATTTCTTACTACTGCATATCTTTCAAATTTTCTCCAAAAGGTATACAGTCTTTCTATAAATTCAACTAATACATCTCTGTTTTCTAAAAGCCTGGCATATTTTTCATCCAATGTATTTATTTCATCAGCTTCTAAAACCATAAGAAGTTTAAAAAATTTTGTCATTACTTCTGCTAAATCATCTTCTGTATTACATCTTTCTTTTATGTATATATATACTGGAACTTCTTTTCTTTCTAATTTTTCTAAAAATGCTTTTATAATTCTTTTAAATCCGTCACTATCCAACAAAGACTCTGCATTATTACAATATTTTATTGTAAAATTTACAGTTATACTGTTTCTATTGATAGTTGCTTCCTGTCTCATTTTTCCCCTCCTAAAATATCTTCTTTCAATTTATTCATAGGTATAAATTATCATCTTTTTCAAAGTATGTCAATATATTTTTGCAAAATATTTTTTATTTTTTAAAAAAATGATAATTTATTTTTATAATTAAAAAATAAAAGGAAATTAACTTTATTTATAGTAACATATGATATATGATATTTTTATAATTGTTAAAAATGGAGGTTTTTTTATGGGATTTTTTAAAGAATTTAAAGAGTTTGCAGTACGTGGAAATGTGCTTGATATGGCAGTTGGAGTAATCATAGGAGGAGCTTTTGGTAAAATAGTTTCAAGTATGGTTAATGATATCCTCATGCCTTTAATTGGTATAATAACTGGAAGGATAGATATTTCCTCTCTTGCTTTGACAATTCCTTCTCCTGTTAGTAATACAGAACCTGTTATGCTTAAATATGGAATGTTTTTGCAGAATACTCTTGACTTTCTAATAATTGTTTTTTGTATATTTATTTTTATCAAATTTATAAATAATTTTAAAAAGAAAAAAGAAGAAGCTCCAGCAGCAGCTCCTGCTCCTTCAGCAGAAGAAGTTTTACTTACTGAAATAAGAGATCTGCTAAAAAATAAATAAACCCTTCAGAATAAAATGCAGATATTTTTGAGAGAATTGATTATGAAAAAAGTAAAAATTGCAGTTTTAAAAACTACACTTGATAAAGAGCTTGCTTCAGAGTATGAAACTGAAGAACTGACAGTTTCTCCAATGTTAAAAGCTGATCAGATTTTTTATGCAGATTATTCAAAACCAGATAAATTTTATAATAAAGCATAAAAAGTTATTTATCAATATGCTTTTCCTGCAGCTTGTAATACTGGAAATAATGTTTTCTATTACAAAGACTAAATAAGAAAACCTAGAGTTGCTATTCTGCAGTTGAGAGACTGTGGTCTGTTATCTTCAAGCTTAAAGTAACTGATGAAAAAGTACATATAGATTATGACTCAGTTAGATAAAATATTCTAAAATAAAGTGGTAGTTGAAAATTAGACTAATTTTCAGCTACCACTTTATTATGAATTCAAAAAATAATGTTCATATTTATTTAATAAAATATCTTTAATTTCTTTATCATTTTTCCCTTTTATTTCTTCTATAAAACTATTAACTTTTATTTTCCTGCTTCCAGTGGAAACTCCCAATGAAAACAGTTTCTCTACATCTTCATTTCCAAGATAAAAATTAAGCTTTACATTTTCATAACCATTAAATTCAAGAAGTGATTTTATTCTATTTGAAAAAGTTATTATCAAATCATATTCTGCATCTTTCAGCAGATAAAGTTCATTTATATTTATTTTTAAAACTATATCCACATCAGTATATATTTTAAGTATCTCCACAAAAAAATCTATTTTTTCTATTGCTGAGTTGCTCACTATCACTATTTTCTTTCTATTTCTTCCAAGAACTTTATTCTTCATAACAGTTTTTCTAAATATAAGGGTCATTGCAGATATCTGCTGATGAGTGAAATATATCCAATACTTTTCTTCAATAGTATCTATAGACTCTTTTACTATATCATACAGACTTGTATATACATTTTTTGTATTTTCAATATTATTATCATAAAAACTATACTTAAAACTATTTCTTATCAATGATTTATGAATATAGCAATATATTTCACTAAACAGCTGATCATAATTATAAAACTGTGTTATCACTTTACTTTGCACTTTTTCTATAAATTCTTCAGTCAGATTTTTAAGTTCCTCACTGATAATATATTCTGAACTAGCAGTATAATCAAGTGAAGATACTAGATAACTCAAAAAATTATCTTCAAATTTATCTCCCAATATATTATACTCCTTAATTTTTATCATATTTTTTATAGTCTTATCCTCTATGTTATGTTCTCTATTTATTCTGTATAAACTCAAAGCAATATAAATATAGATAAATTTCTTTGAAGAATAAGATATTCTTAATTTATTCCTCTCTAAAAAGTCATTTAATATAAATTTTGCTCTGCTTATTTCCTTAGCTCCCTTGACTATAAAATAATTGAATATCATTCTTTCTAAAGGATTATTTGCTTTTCTATTTATAAGGCTGTCATCAAAATCAAGATCAAATACATCTGACAATATAGAAGCTATAAGAATACGATAATTTCTCTCATTTCCCACAACTTTTATTCCTTTCTTTGCCACTATTTCAGATTTCAGTTCATTAGATTCCAGCATATTATTTAATTCTTTGCTGTCTTTTTTCTTAGTAGTAAGGCTGATTCCCAAATTATCATATAAACTTGTCATATTTAATATTTCATTAAAAAAAGAATAGACTATCATAAGGTTAACTCTCTCCCATTGTGAGATTATATAGTCATTTAAAGAAAGCTTATTCACAAATTTTATGTAATCTTTATAATCTATTTCTGCTGTTACAGTATTATTTATTATTTTTATTTTTTTTTCATCAGAAAGGTAACTATTGAGATTGATTATATTTCTTTTTAAACTTACTTCACTTTTCTTAAATACTTCTTCTGATTTTTTTAAATCAAAAGATTTTTTCTCTTGTATCTTTTTTAAAAGCTTAAGTTCAGATTTATTTATACTCAACTCCCTCACCTCTTGATAAGATTATATTTAAATAGTATCATAGATGTCAATCTATGTATAGAGTTTAGAAAATGAAATTAGCTATATCTAAATATCACTAAAAAAGGATAATTAGATACAGCTGAAATATTTACAATATTTATTATATTACTGCTTTTTTGATATTTTAAATTTTACTCAAAACTATAATAATTTTCTTCATATTTTAATTCTAAAAAAATATCTATAATTTTGGGATTTACTAATAATTTTATCACATTTTAAAGCTTATTTATACTTTATATTTTTTAATTTTTACTGCTTTTTTTCTTGCTTTCTCTGCCATTTCTATTGCTAATTGGGAAGATAGTCCTATATAATTTTCAGGTTTAAGAAGATTTTTTATATCATTTTCATCAAAAATTGATGAAAGTAATTCATCTTCTTTTAATAATTGTAAATAATCTTTATGCTCAGTTTCTGATTTTATAGCTAATTTATAAATTATTGAATGAGCTTTGTCTTTTCCTAACTTTTCTGCTATCTTCATCATAATATATTCACTATTGTCTAATCCTTTATTATTAAGGGTATTCTGATACATTCTGTCTTTAAATACCTGTACCGTCCTAGTGAGTTCCTCTGTTCTTAATAATATCTCTGTTGTCAATTCCATAGTTTCTTCCAAAGCTGCATCAAAAAGCATATATGATGAACTATCAGCTTCAAAAGGTCTGCTCCCTGAATATAATCCCATTGGCACTATTGAGTAAAGTTTTTGTGAGTTTGCTATTATTCCTTTGGCAAGCTTTGGATTTATTTTCTGTGGCATTGTACTGCTTCCAATTGTTCCAGCTTCATAAGCTTCTGATACTTCACCATATTCTTCTATTGAAGTACTGTATACTTCTTCTGCTATTTTGTGGCAGTTATTTGCTAAAAGAGCCATTATCATTATATATTCTTCTTTATGACTTGTAATATTTCTAGAAGGTACTTCCATAGAATACATTTCAAGTATTTCTGCTACTCTGTTCTGAATTTTTCTTCCAATCTCTCCTGCTGTATTAAAAGCTCCAACTGCTCCGCCCATCATTATTTTAAAAATTCTTTTCTCTACTTCTTCCATTCTTTCTATACTTGTTAGTATATCACTTATCCATACTGATACCTTATAGCCATATGTAATTGGTATGGCATGTTTTCCATGTGTTCTTCCAGCCATTACTGAATTCTTATTATCTTCAGCAAGTTTAGCCAGATTTTCTAATATTTTAGAACAAATTAAAAGATATTTTTCATGCAGCTGTTTTAAAATAATAAGCTGCCCACTCTGTTGTATATTTTGGGTAGTTACTCCATAGTGAATATATTTTGAGCTTTCATTTTCTCCTGATATTTTATCACAAGCTTTTATAAAAACTTTTATAAACGGAACAAAACCATGCCCTATTTTTTTATATATTTCATCCATTAATTTAAAATCCATATATTCTATTTTAGCTGCTTTTCCTATATTTTCAGCTGCTTTTTTAGGTATTATTCCAAATTCACTTTGAGCTTTTGCCAAAGCAGCTTCTATATCTAACCATACTTGATACTTCGCTTCCTTAGACATTAGTTCTTTTATACCAAAATAATTCATTGTTTTACTTTTTGAATCATAAAGTGCTCTCATATTTTCCTCCTAAAATCATATCTTTACCTATTTTTTAAGATATTCATCAACAGCATTTTTTACAAACTCTACATATGGACCAAATACAACATGGATATGATTTTCCTGTGGAAAGAATATTCCTGATGCTCCTGCTTCTTTTAATTTTATTTGATTAATTAATTCTTTATTCTTTATATCTACTCTCAATCTAGTAATACAGTTTTCTGCGCTTATTATATTATTTTTTCCTCCAAGCCCTTCTACTACTATTTCAGCTACTTTTCCATATTGTTTCTCTTTTAAATATTGATTATTCCTATTATCTTCCATTTCACCTTGTTCTCTGCCTGGAGTTTCAAGATTAAATTTTATAATTGCAAATCTAAATACTGCATAAAATACTACAAAGTTTATGAGTCCTAAAATAACAAGTTGTATCCAGTGTGTATTTTCATAGAGAAGTCCAAATATTCCAAAGTCAAATATAGTTCCTCTAATATATCCAATTGATACATTTAAAAAATTCAATGGAAGTGCCATTACTCCACAAAGTATTGCATAAACAACAAAAAGTTGTGGTGCTATAAATAAAAATGAAAATTCTAATGGTTCTGTCACATTTCCTAAAAAAGCTGTAAGTACTACTGTAAGAATAACTCCTCCTGCTATTTTTTTATTTTGAGCATAAGATGTATGATACATTGCAAGTCCTATTGCTGGTACTCGAAATAAAGTTGTAAGCATTTGTCCAGCTCCTAAATAACTTGTTAGTTTAGGCATAAGTTCATTCCAATAAGGGCTTTGAGGTCCTAATACAAATAATACTTGATTTACAGCATTTAATATTCCAATATATGCCTGTCCTTCTATCATGTAAGTTCCTCCTGCTTCTGTAAATCTTACTATAGAGGCAAGTACATGATGAAGTCCAAATGGAATAAGTGATCTATGCATAAACCAATAGATTGCCAAACCAAATTTATCATTCATAAATATAAAAGAAGATTTTAAAAGAATCTTTGTAATTACTCCCCATACAACTGGCACTACAATTCCTACTGGTATCATAACCATAAATGTTATAATAGGCACTGATTTTTTCCCACTGAAAAAAGCAAAAGCCAATGGAAGTTCAAGCTTATAGAATCTGTCTGTTATCTTTGCAGCTACAAGCCCGCTTATAATACCCCCAGCAGCATCTATTTTTAATGTATGTATTCCCAAAACTATCCCCTGCCCTACCTGTGACATTCCTTTAGTTACAAGCAGTCCTGTTGCCTTTAAATATACATTCATTACAATATTTAAAGTAAGATATGCTAAAACAGCTGCAAATACAGTTATACCCTTTTCTTTTTTAGACATACCATATGCAACTCCCATTGCAAATAATAAAGGAATATTATCAAAAACAACACTTGTTATACTTTTTAAACTATTGATAAGCATATTTAAAAATTCATTTCCCAAAAATGGAAATCTTGAAATCATATAACTTTGAGTCAATGCCCCTGTTATCCCCATTACCATCCCTATTGGAGCCATTACTGCTATTGGAAGAAGCAGTGATCTACCAAAGACTTGCACATTATCTTTAAAACTATTTTTCATAAAGTCCCCCTTTATATTTATATATCTTTCTTATAATTTCAGTTTAGTTTATTTTGATAATTTCTTCAAGGTCACTTTCAACAGGATTTTTTTTACACAAAGTTGCCTTTTAAATTTTTTATATTTCTCATACAGAAATTTTAGAAAACTTATAAATTAAAGTGATTATTATAAATTTAAAATAACTCAATTACAAAAAAACTGACTTAAAATTTTTTATGTCAGTTTCTTCTTTTGTTATAAAAATAGAGATAATATACTTATATTAAAAGCAGTTTAAATAATTAAAAAATAAATACCAAGTAAAAAATTAGAAAAAGAAAAGAAGCTATAGAAATCAGTAAGATAAATTACTAATCTGTAACAGCTCCTTCTTTTATAAAATTACTTTTTTATTTATTTTTTTCCTCTATCAACTCAAAGATTACTCCCTCTTTAATAGCAAAAGCTATATTTATATCCCCAGCATCAAAAGTATCAAAAATTACTCTATCCATTTTTTTCTTTTCTTCCTCAATAGATGCTACTTTTATAGCTATATGAGGCTGATGCTGCATTTCTATTGGAAGTGGAGTTCCACTTTCATATCTTAAATATTCAAATTTATATTCATGGTTATCAGCAACTGTTACAAACACTTTCAAAGGTGCTAAGTATATTTCATTCTCTTTTATCTCTGTTGTAGGAACTCCTATATGTACAAATTCCATATTTTTCCTCCTCAAAATTTTTTATTTTTTAATACTCAAATAATAATCATATGCTCCTTTACCAGTATAATTTTCATGAACTACTTTTGCTACTGCTTTAGCCATAGCTTTGGGATCTTCAGCTTGGAATATATTTCTTCCCATATCTACTCCTGCTGCTCCTTGTCTAATTGCATTGTATGTCATTTCCAATGCTTCATCTTCAGGAAGTTTTTTTCCTCCAGCTACTACAATAGGCACAGGACAGGCTGCTACTACTTTATCAAAATCTTCACAATAATATGTTTTGATTATATGAGCTCCCAACTCTGCAAGAATTCTTGTTGCAAGAAGAAAATATTTAGTTGTTCTTTCCATTTGTTTTCCAACTGCCACTACTCCCATTACTGGTATACCATACTTATTTCCCATGTCTATAACCTTTGTAAGATTAGCTATAGATTCCTTCTGTCCCGGCGCCCCTATAAAGGTTTGTACAGCCATACATGTTGCATTCATACGAATAGCATCTTCTATATCTACTCCTATTACTTCATGACTCATATCCTCATCAAGAACAGAGCCTCCTGCTGTAACTCTTAGAGCCAATCCCTTATCAAAATAAGGAGGAATACAAGTTCTCATAGCTCCTCTAGTTGCCATAAAAACATCTACCTCTTCTGCCAAAGGTGGAATAGCTAAATCTAATCTTTCCAATCCAGCAGTTGATCCCATTATATATCCATGATCAAAAGCTAGCATAACTGTTCTGCCACTTTTAGAATTAAATATTTTAGCCAGACGTGACTTCATACCCCAATCCATATTTTCCATACCCTTTACATAAAATGATTTATTGTTTTCAAATGGGGTATTTGTCATATAATCTTTTGCTACTTTATTTCCAAATTGTTCTGCCATTTATTTTACCTCACTTATTTTTTAAAATATGGTGTTTTACAAGGTTGATTCCAATAATGGATAAGTTCATCATCCATTCTTGCTATCATCATTTGGAAGCCTGCCTGTTCTTGAACTGTTAACAATTCACCAACTGCATTAGCTGCAACCTCTATCCCCTTTTCTTTCAAATAATTTTAACATTTTCTAAATACTATTAATTGCTCCATAAGAGTAGTTGCTCCAGTTCCATTAATTACTAATAATAATTTTTCACCAGCTTTAATATCCAAATCTTTTAATAGAGCATCAAGCATGATTTGAGATGTTTCATCAGCAGTTTTAAGAGGCATTCTTCCTCCTCCACCTTCTCCATGCTGTCCCATTCCTATTTCCATATCATCTTCATCAAGTTCAGCTATAATTCCTCCTGTACTTGGGTGAGTAGCCCCTTTTGCTGCTACTGCTATTGTTGCCATATTATCCGCAAATTTTTGAGCTATTGCTGCCACTTCCTCTAAAGATTTTCCCTCTGCTGCTGCAGCTCCTGCAATTTTATATAGTGGTACGCACCCAACTAATCCTCTTCTGTCATCAGCATTTTCTCTAGGTGCGTTAGCTACATCATCTTGAGTAACTACTTTAATTACTTTTAATCCTTCTTTCTTTACCATTTTCATAGTGAGATTAGCTGTAAGCATATCTCCAGCATGATTCAATACTACAAAAAGTACTCCTTTACCTTTGTCAGCCATTTTGATAGCTTCAAAACATGGTTGTGGTCCAGGTGCAGCAAAAATATCTCCAGGTACAGAAATATCTACCATTCCTTCTCCAACAAACCCACTGATAGCAGGTTCATGTCCAGTTCCACCAAGAGTTACTATAGTCACTCTATCTGCATCTTTTAATTTTTTATTTACCACTAATCTTGTTCCCTCAGTCAATTCAATAATATCTTGATTAGAAAGTGCCAATCCCTCTAAAAGTTCCTGTGTTAAATTACTTGGATCATTGATGAATTTTTTCATTTTCATAATAAAAGTCCCTCCTGTTAATTTATTTTATTCAAAACTTTTTGCAAATCCCTGAAATAAAAGATTCATTGAAACTGCTCCTGCGTCTTTAAACCCAAGAGTTTTTTCCTTATAACTTTTAGCTCTTCCATATTTTGAGATGTAATTTTTAGTATCTTCACATCCCTGTTCTGCTGCTGCTGCTGCTTCTTTAAACATTCCTTTGATATCTGAATCAGAAACTGCAATAGCTTCCACTGCTGGTATAAATGTATCCATCATAGTCTTATCTCCAACTTTTGCTCCAGATACATCATTCATCTCTTCTAGTGAAGCTGCAAACATATCTTTTATAATCTGTTCATCCAGTTCCTCTTCCCCTTCTGGAATACCAACAGCTAAACCAGATATCCAGCTTCCCCAAAGAGGACCTGCTGATCCACCATTTACTCCCATGGCACTCATTCCAAGACCATCTATAAATTCTTTTATACTTGTTCCTGAATCCCAGTTTTCTATATCTTTTTCTATAGCATTTGCTATCTTTACAATAGTTATTCCATGATCTCCATCACCAAACTTAGAATCAATTTCAGATAATTCATCAGCATTGGCTTTTAAAAACTCACATGATGTCAGAAACATTTTTTTAATATCTTTTCTATTAATCTTCAATTTTGACACCTCCATACTTCTTTATTCAAATATTATCATATGTAATTACAAATGTCAATGAATATAAAAAGATTAATTTGATTTTTTTATGAACGATATAGTTATTTATTGAAATATAATATTTTCATTATATATTTTATTTTGCTTCCTTAATATAACATGTAAAATTTTCTGCAAAAAATTTTCTCTCATTTTTCTCACAAAGTAGGTATAAATTTAAAAAATTAATTTCTAAAAAAATATGGTATAGAGAAACTTAGCCTTTATATTTATAAAATCGTATTTATCTATTAACTAATTTTTTATTTTATTTTTTCAAGACTTTATCAAAAAATTCTGATACAATACAACTAATTACCATTTAAAGATATTAAATGAAATTTTTAAAATTTTATATTATTTTCATAATAAAAGCAATTATTTTTCATAAATAATATTTATTTCAGTAAATTTTTAAACAAAGAATTTTTTATGAAAGAAAGGATGAATATGTTAGAAAAACTTTTTATTACTACATTTCCAGGATTTATAAGTCTTCGAGATGCAAACCATAAAATTATTTATATAAACAAGAATTTTCGTGATTGGATTGGAAAATATACAGATGTTGAACCAATTGGAAAAACTAATATTGAACTTGCTGCTCTAGTCTCTGATAATGTTGCTTCTGCATTTTTACAATGCCATGATAGTTCTATAGATCTACAAAACAGTGATCCATCTACTGCAATGATAAAAAAAGTGATTAAATTTGAAGACAAAGAAAAAAATTTTGAAAATACTCAATTTCTGGATACTATTAAACATAGAGTAATTATTAAAAATGAACCTCATATTTTTACTATATCTTATGATATAACCAGCCTTTATAAAGAAAATCAAAGCAATCTTTATTCTGCTCTGACAGATTATATGACTGGTGCATTTAACAGAAGATATCTTACTGAGAATAAAGATTTATTCTTTGGACATTATATTGCTATTATAGATTTAGATAATTTTAAAATGGTAAATGATTATGAAGGACATCTTGTTGGAGATATAATTCTCAAAAGATTTGTTCAATTTATTAAGAAAAATATACATGGTGTTACAACTGTCATAAGAATAGGTGGAGATGAATTTCTTGCTGTATTTTCAAATGCTTTCGAAGAAGAGAAAATTCTTGAAATATTAGAAAATTCAAGAAACTTATTTGAGAAAACATACTCTGAATATGAATATCTTTCATTCAGCTATGGTGTAGAATTGCTTGGTCATAGTATAGAAAGAACCCTTGTTGCACTTGATAAAAAGATGTATAAAGATAAGTTGGAAAGAAAATCCAGAAAATTAAATAATGAATAACTTATAAAATGATTGATTAAAAGCTAGATTATATTTCCAGTAATTTAAGTAGCTGTTAATTCTAACAGCTATTATTCCTATATTTTTTATGTTTTATAAACAAAATTAGAAATAACTATTTTACTGGAAAAATTTTTTTTATGCTTTGTATCATTCATTTTTTATTTATAGGCAGCAATTAATTTTAAAATATTTGTATAAACAAAAATTTAAAATTTACTTTTTTCATTTTATAGACTATAATACTTTAGCATGTCACAACATTTAAGACGATTAGTTGTTGATATTCTATAAATCTTTAAAAGGAGAGATAAACAAATGAAAAAATTATTTACATCTGTATTATTTTTACTTATCAGTGCTTTTATATTTGCAACTGGGACTGTAACTACATCTGGGGTTGGAGATGGGTTCTCTGGTAAAATCAAAGTTGATGTTTTAACAAATGGGGAAAAAATAGAAGATATTAAACTTGTTTCAGATTCTGAAACTTCTCATATAATATCAAGAGCTTTCCCTATATTGAAAGAAAGAATTTTAAAAACTCAATCACCTGTTGTTGATAGTGTGTCTGGTGCCTCTTATACTTCTTTTGGAGTTAAAAAAGCTGTTGCTGAAGCTCTTAAAGCCAATGGAAAAGATTTTGGAAGAATCAGATTCAATACTAAAGCACCTGAACAGCCAGCTACTAATCTTGAAGCTGTAAATACTGATCTTGTAATCATTGGAGGAGGACCTGCTGGATTAGCTGCTGCCATATCTGCTAAGGAAGCTGGACTAAAAAATATCATTCTTATTGAAAAATTAGATATTCTTAGTGGTAATGGAAAATTTGATATGAATTTCTATGATCTTATTAACTCAGAAGCTCAAAAAGCCAGAGGAATAAATGATACTGTTGAAGCTCTTATTGCTGACAACAGCAACCCTCTTGATACTCCTGAAAGAATAAAAGCACAAGCTGAAGGATCATTTGTTCTGGATAAATGGCTGAGAAGTTTTGGTGTAAAATTAAACTATAACTATGGAAAAAGAGGACATATGGCAGAATCTAACGCCTATGCTGGAGCTCATGTTCAAGATGGTATGGAAAAGAAAGTTAAGGAATTAGGTATAGATGTTCGTACTGGAACAAAGGGACTTGACCTTATTATGAAAGATGGAAAAGCTGCTGGGATTAAAGTACAGAATGGAAACAGCTTCTATGATATTAATGCTAAAGCTATTATTATTGCTACTGGTGGATTCTCTGCCAACAAAGAACTTCTTAAGAAATATGTTCCTGGGTCAGAAGTTTTTCAAACTTCAAATCAAATTGGGGCTACTGGAGATTTCATTCCTGTATTTGAAAAAAATAATATAAAAACTGCTAATCTTGAAGTTTTAAATATATTCCCATTCATTATCAGACAAACAAGAGATTTAACTGGTGGGGGAGATGGATTTATTCTTGTAAATAAAGATGGAAAAAGATTCACAAGTGAAAGTATTACTTATGCTACTAGATTTTCTACTGCACAAAAAATACTTGATCAACCTGATTCTGCTGTTTTCTACATCTATGATCAAAAATTATATGATGCAAGTTTCCGTCTGCAAAAACATACAGCTCAAGGACTTCATATAAAAGCTGATACTCTTGATGAATTAGCTAAAAAATTAAATATTCCAGTTGGGAATCTTAAAAAAACTGTAGTTGATTTTAATAAAGCTGTTCGTGGTGAAATTAAAGATCCATTTAGAGAAAATCCTACTAAAAAAGAATTTATGAGTGAAGGACCTTATTATGGTGTACAAGTAGAATCTGCTATACATATGACTAGAGGTGGAGTTGTCGCTGATGAAAAAACTCAGATTCTTTATGAAAATGGTAATATAGTAAATGGTTTATATGCAGCTGGAGAAGTTGCTAATAGTAACTCTGGTGCTTATAGTGCTGCTATTATTTTTGGTAGAATAGCAGGACAGGAAGCTGCAAAATATATTAACAAGTAAATATTAATTTTAAAAGAGATTGAATTGCACATGAAATAAAATTTTAGAATTTTTCCAGCAGAAAGGTTTATTATTAATTTCGTTCATAAAACATAGAAAAATAATTGACTGTTTTTTATGTTTTACTTACTTCATTAATTACATAAACCTTTCTAATTTCTAAATTTTATTCTAGTTTTTATCCTTCTCTTTTTTTATTTCCAATCCCTTCTTTAACTTTCATATATAATATATATTTATTCCATTCTAATTTAATTTTACTTTTAATAAATTTCAGGTTATAATACAAATATATAATGTCCTTAATATATAAGATAAGCTTATATATTAACATTAAATTTCAATATAATACAACATCTAAGGAGGATTTAAAATGAAAAAATTAACTTCATTAGCTGCTTCTGTTGTTCTGGGAACACTTCTTATAGCTTTCAGCTGTTTTGCTGCTGAGAAAACTACTACTGAAGCTGCTGCATCAGGATTTGGCGGAGATATTAAAATTGAAGTTGTAACTGAAGGGAAAAAAATTGAGGATATTAAACTTATCTCTCATAAGGAAACTTCTCATTTAATGGACAGAGCTTTTCCTGTTATTAAACAAAGAATACTTGAAGCTCAGTCACCTATTGTTGACAGTGTATCTGGTGCATCTTATACATCTTTTGCAGTAAAAAGAGCTGTTGCTGATGCAATGAAAAAAAATGGTGTAGATTTTGGAAGAATTACTTTTAAAACTCAGGCACCTGAACAGCCTGCTGCTGTATTGGAAGATGTAAATACTGATCTTGTAATCATTGGAGGAGGACCTGCTGGACTTGCTGCTGCTATATCTGCCAAAGAATCAGGTGTAAAAAATGTAATTATTATTGAAAAAATGGATATCCTCAGTGGTAATGGAAAATTTGATATGAACTTCTTTGATATGATTAATTCAAAAGCTCAAAAAGCTAATGGAACAAATGATACTGTGGAAGCTTTTATTAAAGATAAAGCTAATCCAAGAGATACTATTGAACGTACAAAAGCACAAGCTGAAGGTGCATTTGTTCTTGATGAATGGCTGAGAAGTTTCGGTGTAAATCTTAACTACAACTATGGACTAAGAAACCATATGGCAGAAGCTGATGCCTATGCTGGTGCTCATATCCAAGATGGTATGGAAAAGAAAGTTAAAGAACTAGCTGTAGATGTTCGTACAGGTACAAAAGGGCTTGACGTTATTATGAAAGATGGTAATGCTGTTGGTGTAAAAGTTCAGCAAAAAAATAATACTTACAATATCAATGCCAAAGCTGTTATTATTGCTACTGGTGGATTCTCTGCCAATAAAGAATATCTTGCCAGATTTGCTCCAGGTTCTGAAAGAGTTCAGACTTCAAATCAAATGGGAGCTACTGGAGATTTTATTCCTGTATTTGAAAAAAATAATTTAAAAATGGAAAACATGGAAGTTTTAAGTGTGTTCAAAACAATAATAAATCCTACTAGAGATCTTACTGGTGCTGGAGATGGGTTCATATTTGTAAATAAAAACGGAGATAGATTTGTTGATGAAAGTCAGTCTGGGCTTCCTACAGCTTATACAATCCTTGATCAACCTGAAAGTAAAGTTTATTATATTTATGATCAGGATCTTTATGATTCTAGTTATCGTTTACAAAAACATACAGCTCAGGGGCTTCATATAAAAGCTGCTACTCTTGATGAATTAGCTGGAAAATTAAATATTCCAGCTGAAAATCTTAAAAAAACTGTAGCTGATTTTAATAGAGCTGTTCGTGGTGAAATTAAAGATGCTTTTAGAGAAACTCCTACTAAAAAAGAATTTAAAACTGAAGGTCCTTACTATGGTGTGCAGGTAGAATCTGCTATACATATGACAAAAGGTGGAGTTGCTGCTAATGAAAAAGCTGAAGTGCTTCATAAGGATGGACATGCAGTGAAAGGACTTTATGCTGCTGGTGAGGTTACTAATACAACTGGAGCTTATAGTGCTGCTGTTGTATTTGGACGTATTGCAGGTCAAAATGCTGCTGATTTTATAAAAAACTCTAAATAATATATAAATTAAAGAGGCTGTTTCTTTTTAGGCAGCCTCTTTTTATTATCTTATATAATCTTTATTTGAAAATATTCCTGACATTATTATAAATTTTCTGATGAAAGAATTATACATCAATTTCCCTTTTAGAACTTTTAAATTTAGCTTCATTCTCATATTACCAGTTCTTTTTTGATAATCCCTAATTCCATCTTTTATTCCTTTTTTATTTATTGAATCTGCTAAATAATAACCACTGATAAGAGCGTAACTTATTCCCTCTGATGAACTGGCACTTATAAGTCCTGCTGCTTCACCTATAAGTGCTATTTTATCTTTTCCCATAAAGTATTCATTCCATTTAGGAATTTTTATAAAAGTTCCCTCATCTCTGATTATATCATTCAGGTCTATTCCCTCTGATTTAACTCTCTGTTCCAATCTATGAAATTTATCCCAGCTATCCTTGCCTCTTTTTAGAATAGTTCCCAAAATAAGCTCATTCTCTTTTGGCACCATCCATGAATAATAATTGTTGATATTTTTATCAAATATAGCCATATGATATGAAAAATCTTTTTTCATTTTGTAAACTCTCTGAATGGCTATATAATCATTTTTAGACTCTCTATCCAAATTTTTTCTAATAAGAGAATTGGCTCCTTCTGCACTCACTATCATTTTTGTTTTTACTTTTTTAATGTCCATACCTATTCTATATATCACTGTATAAATACCATTTTCATCTTCTGAATAATCTATAAATAAAGCTCCTTTAACTAATTCTACATAAGAAGCTCTTTGTGATAAAAGATAATTATCAAACTTTTCTCTATCAAAGTTTAAATAGTTCTTATAGTATTTTTTTTTAAGATTATTGTCATAGTCTATCACCTGTACATTAAATACTTGAGGTGAAACTAATACATCTTTTGATAAAGAATATCCCAGTCCTGATAAGGCCGCTTGAGCTTCATGTGCTAAAAGCCCTCCACAGCATTTTATAACTTTATTATCTTTATTTTTATAATCTCTTCTATCTAAAAGAAGAACTCTATATTTACTATCAATAAATCTTGAAAAAACACTTCCAGCTGGGCCTCCCCCAATCACTACTATATCATATATCATCTATCTTTTCTCCTAATTATCAGTATATTTTATAATACCATAATAGTTTATATTATTCTAGTAAATACTAAACTTTTAAATCTTATATTTTTTCACCACTCTCTTTCTTTCGATATTTTTATACTAATATTTTTTATTTTACTTCTATAATTTATTTTTTTCATATTAATTTTTTTAAATTATAAAATAAATCATTCTGTAAATATAATATATAAAACTAAAAAACCTTTGTTTCTCATCACAAAGGTTTTTTATAATATATTTAAAAATTTTGTTACAGTAATTCATACAAAAAAGTTTTTATATTTTTATATAAATTTCCTATTTTTTACTATTGACACTAGATATTTCATAATATGTTTGGCATATTTTTATTTCTTTAAATATTTTATATAAATTTACAATTTATTTTATACATTTTTTCTCTAATTCTTCATAGCTTCCACCATCTTTTGATATATAGCATGCTTCATTTTCAAGAAGCTCTTTATCATATTTTATCTGCTCTTTCAATACTGCAATATAATTTTTTAATAATTCAAATTTCTTCATTATTAATTCTTTTTGCATATCATCAGTTTTTAATTTGAACTCATCACTAAGAATAAATTTATTTAGTCTTTCCAATTTTGTTTCCTCTACTTCATATTCTTCTAAAATGTATTTAAGATTTTTTTCAATATTCATAATTTTCTCCTACTTTAATTTAATTAATAATATTATTCAGAAATTTTATTACTTTTCCTTTTTTCTTAATTTTTATAAGTATAAAAATATTATTCAATCTGTTATTCTTCTTAACTTTATCTTTAAATTTCATACAATATCTTTACTTTCTTACAAAAATCCCCAATTATTTTTCTTTATTTCTGTACATAATTCTCTCTATCTTCTCCTTTCAGCAAATTAATTATGTATTAACTCTTTCTAATTTTTATTTTATAATCTATTATTTTATATTAACAAATTCTACTGCAATAAATAGATATAAGACAAAAATTATTTTTTTATGCTATAATAAAAAATAAATACTTATTTTTTATTATAAAAAGAAGGAGGAAATTTTTATGAAAATTTTAAAAGTATTAATTATTTTATTCATAATAATCTTTTTAATTGCTGTTGCTCTTTCCATTTATGCTCCAGATTGTTTGCATGACATTGCTAAAGCTATACGCTTAAAGATTCTTCCATCAAGCATTTTTAATAATAATTCAGTTCTTTAAATTTACTTTACTATAAACAAGTTTATTTTTTATTAAAGTTCCTTTTACTTTATATAGACTATCAATTTTCTTTGTTGACATAAATTTTATTTGTGATATAATTAGTATACAAAATACGCTTTGGGGAAAGTGAATGGAGAGAGTCTTTTTTATAAAATTCTCTCTCATTTTTTATATATAAAATGAAAATTACAATTTTCTATTTACCTTATCAATCACTTTTTATTAATAAATTCAAAAAATCCTTGTACTTACTTAGAAAATCTATCAATCTTAGAAACTTCTTCTTTCATATAATCCTTGAACAAAGATAACCACCAAAGAAGAAAATTTTTATTTTTAGAAATAAATATTTTTTATAAAAAAGGAATATAAATTTATTTTAGTATAATACTAATAAGTACTAATTATGTACTTTTTCTTTCCTAGAAAAACATTCTAAAACTAAAAGAGAACCTCCTTCTCCAGAGGTTCTTTTTAGTTTTTTAGTAAAAAATATTTATTCTTTATATTAATTAAAAAGAAATTCTCTTAATTTATGGTAATTTTTTTATTTAAAAAAATAAAAAAGGAATATTAAAATAACTGAGAATAATTATAATATAACTCTTTCCCCAAGATGTTTATAATATAGATAAAAAAGGAGCCTATTTCTTCACAGGCTTCTTTTTTAATCTAAAATATATACATTTTATTTATAACTCTTTTAAAAGATTTCAAAATTATTTCTTTATGAAATTTTAAAAAACTCTAAAATTTTTTCAATATTAATTTTATTTTTTTATAAAAAAGGAATGTTAGATTTTTAAAGAATAACATAATATAACTTTTTCTCCAAAAAGATGTTTTTACACACAAAAAAGGGCTTCTTTTTAGAAGTCCTTTTTATTTCCTTTTGAAAAAGGAATATTAAAATTTATTAGTATAATATTAATATAAATCTCTTCCCTGAGATTGCTTGTAATATATAACCCAAAAGGAGCTTTTTCTTAAAAGCTCCCTTCTCTTTTATTTATTCTATTTTTTATTTATAGATAATTAATAATATTTTTCAAAAATTTTTTCTCTTGTATATATATTAAAAATATTTGTTATTTAATTTATTATTTTAGATACTCGTTTTTTTATAAAAATTTTTATTTAAATAAAAGGAATATTAAAATTTATAAGTATAATATTAATGTAAATCTCTTCCCCGAGATTGTTTATAATATATAGTTAGAAAGGAGCTTTTTCCCCAAAAGCTCCTTTCCCCTTTATTTATTCTATTTTTCATTTATAGATAATCATTAGTATTTTCTAATATTTTAAAATATTTTTTAATTTTATTAATTAAAAAAGGAATATTAAATTCTTAAAGAATATTATTATATGCATAAAATAAACTTTCCTCCAAGAGATGTTTTAATAGTGCTAAAAAAGGAGCTTTCGCCTATAAGCTCCTTTTTGTTTATTATAAATAAAGAAAATTAAAATAATAACAAAGATATTCCTCATTAACTGATATAATCAAAATGTAAATTTTCAATATAATTAAATCATCTAATTTATTTTGAGTGTAAAGAAGGTTTAAAATTAAATTATAAATAAAAAAGGAACTTAATTAAAATATTTGAATGAAGAAATTAAAAAGTATTAATATGAGGTGAAATATGGAAAAATATTTGATAACTGGAATGATATTAGCAAGTATGACTTTTTTAATTGTAGGAGTTATGGTTGGAGTTGGAATAGGAATATATTTGATAATGTGAAAGTATTAAAAGACCAATAAGCTATAAGCCCATTGGTCTTTTTTATATATAAATTAAATTTGGTCTACTGGTTTTTTCCAAGTTCCCAATATGAATGCTGTTACTAGTGAACCAATAACTATAGATATAAGATACATTACTGGATTGGTAACTACTGGGAATACAAATATTCCACCATGTGGAGCTGGTAATAATACTCCAAAGAACATAGAAAGCCCACCTGCAATTGCTGCTCCAATTATTGAAGCTGGAATTACCTTTACAGGATCTGATGCTGCAAATGGAATTGCCCCTTCAGTTATAAATGACAGACCCATTATATAACAAGTTTTTCCAGCATCTCTTTCATCTTTTGTAAATTTGTTTTTAAATATAGTAGTTGCTATAGCTATTCCTAAAGGTGGTACCATACCCCCTGCCATTACAGCAGCATGCGGTGCATAATTTCCAGCAGCTATAGTTGCTATTCCAAATGTAAATGCAGCTTTATTTACTGGTCCTCCCATATCTACTGCCATCATTCCTGCCAATACTGCTCCAAGAAGAATAAGATTTCCTGTCCCTAAAGTTTCAAGA
This sequence comes from Fusobacterium sp., assembly GCF_032477075.1. Lineage (NCBI taxonomy): Bacteria > Fusobacteriati > Fusobacteriota > Fusobacteriia > Fusobacteriales > Fusobacteriaceae > Fusobacterium > Fusobacterium sp. The sequence goes on from NZ_JAWDXO010000006.1 coordinate 62,274, forward strand.
AAATTAGTAACTCCTGTATTTAATGCTGCAATTGGATCTATAATCACTCCATACATTAAAGCACCTGTAATAAATATTCCAAACAATGGATATAAAAGAACTGGTTTTATTCCTTCAAGACTACTAGGAAGTTTGCTAAATATTTTTTTCAGCAATACAACACTGTAACCACCTAAAAATCCACCTATAAGACCACCTAAGAATCCCCCACCATTATTTAGAGAAATAAGTCCTCCTACCATTGCAGGAGCAAATCCAGGTCTATCAGCTATACTCATTCCAATAAATCCAGCCATTACTGGCACCATAAGGAAAAATGCATTTCCTCCTCCAATATCATTTAATAATTTTGCAAAAGGATTAAATGAGGGATCACTTGGATTACTTGCATGTATACCAAACATAAATGAAAGTGCTATTAATATTCCCCCTCCTACAACAAATGGGAGCATGTTCGAAACTCCTGACATTATATGCTTATAAAATCCTGTTCTTTCCTTTCTAGAAGAAGATGTTTTTTCTCCTGATACTGAATATATTGGAGCTATTTGAGCTACAGCATTTTTTATAAGTTTTTCAGGATTTTTTATTCCTTCTTTTACTGGAACAATTTCAACATGTTTTCCTGCAAATCTATCCATTTCAACATTTTTGTCTGCCGCTACAATTATTCCTTTTGCATTTTTTATTTCTTCATCTGTCAATTCATCCTTTACACCAGTTGAACCATTAGTTTCTACTTTTATATTAATTCCCATAGTTTTAGCTTTTTTAATAAGAGCATCAGCAGCCATATAAGTATGGGCTATTCCTGTAGGGCAAGCTGTTACTGCCAGTACATCTGGCATCCCTGTATCTTTTTTATCAGTTTTTTCTTCTTTTTCCATGTTTGCTGATAATATTTCTATTACTTCTTTTGGTGAAGTTGCTTTTAAAAGACTTTCTCTTACATCATCATCCAATAATGTTGTTGTAAGTTTTGAGAGAACTTCTATATGAGTATCAGAAGCATTTGCTGGAGCTGCAATCATAAAAAATAGCTTTGAAGGTTCTCCATCTAACGAATCATAGTCTATACCTGTTTTAGATAATCCAAAAGCTATACTTGGAATTTTTACTGCACTTGTTTTAGCATGAGGAATTGCTATTCCTTCTTCTAATCCTGTTGAGCTTTGGGCCTCTCTTTTCAATATTTCTTTTTTATATTCTTCTTTATCATTAAGTTTCCCTGCTGCATTTAATAATTCTACCAGTTCATCAATAACTTGATTCTTATTAGTTCCTTTTAAATTAAGATTGATACAATTTTCAGAAAGCATATTGTTTATCATAATTTGTCCCCCTTATTTAATTTTTTTAATTTTAATATCTTTTAATAAATTCTCCATAGTTTCCAATGTTGTTAGTCCTTCAGAAAAAGCAGTGGCACTCCCTGAGGCAATTCCATATTTATATGAATCTTCTATTGAATACCCACCTGTTATTCCATAAATAATTCCTGCTACCATTGAATCTCCTGCTCCTACTGAGCTCACAAGTTTTCCTATAGGTGCATTTCCAAGATATATTCCACTTTCAGTTATCAGCATAGAACCATCCTTACCCATAGATACTATGACATTTTCACTTCCCATACTTCTTAACTTTTCTCCAGCTTCCATAATTTCCTCAATTGTTTTAAGATCTTTATCAAAAATTTCAGAAAGTTCATTTCTATTTGGTTTAGTTAAATATACTCCTGCTTCAAGAGAATACTTAAAAGGTTCATCTCTGGTATCAAGTATAACTTTTACTCCTGCTGGAACTCCTTTTATAATATCTTTATATATTTCATTTCCCATAGTTTTAGGTACACTTCCTGATAATACTAGCACATCTCCATCTTTTACTTTTTTCATACTATTTAAAAGTTCTTTTTCATTTTCTGCAGTAATTACTGGTGATTTACCTGATATTTCACTTTCTTTTTCTTCAGTTTTCATTTTTATATTTATTCTTGTATTTTCTGTAAGTTCTACAAAATTTCCTTCAACTCCATATGCTTTCAAACTATTTTTTATGTAGTCTCCTGTAAATCCACCTACAAAACCAAGTGCTATATTTTCTCTTCTAAAATTTTTTAAAACTTTAGATACATTTATTCCTTTTCCACCAGCTAAAGTATACCCATCTTTAAGTGAATTCAATTCTCCTTCTATAAATTTATCCATCACAATATAGTAATCTATAGCAGGATTTAAAGTTACAGTATAAATCATTTTAATCCTCCTTTTTTTCTTATATCCTCTTCAAATTCTATTGGTATTTTTCCATTTGTTATCAGTATTCCTTCATCTAAAGAAGCAAAATTTATGAAACTATTTGCTTTAAATTTTGATTCATCACATAGGAAATATACTTCTTTACCTCTTTTTATAGCTTCATTTTTTACAATTACTTCTTCAGAATCAGGTGTAGAATACCCATCAAGTGTAATTCCATTAGCCCCTATAAAACAAATATCAAAATTGTAGCTTTTTAATGCAAGAGCTGCTGTAGCTCCAACTGTAGCCCCAGTTTTTATCTTAACTTTTCCGCCTATAAGATAAGTTTCTATTCCAAGTTTTGTAAGTTCTTCCATATGAGTAAATCCATTAGTAACTACTTTTATATCAGTTTTATCTTTTAAATACTTAATCATGCATTCTGTTGTACTTCCAGCATCCAAAAAAATAATATCTCCATTTTTTACAAGAGTTGCCGCTTCTTTACCAATTTTATTTTTTTCTTCTGAAAATACCATTTTTTTATAAATAATATCTTCTTCTTTATTTTCTATCAGAACTGCTCCACCATGAACTCTCCTGATTTTTCCCTTTTCTTCAAGAAAATTAAGGTCTCTACGAACTGTTGCTTCTGATACATTCATTTCTTCTACCAATTCATTTAGTTTTATATTCTTTTTATTTTTAATTAGTTCCAAAATCAAATTATATCTTTCAATATTAAGCATTTTATTCCTCCTTCCTCTTCTTATTTTTATAATATCATTCTTTTTATTAAAAATCAATCATTTTCTTTCATTTTCTTTCAAAAAGTTTCATAAAATATATGATTTTTTTCTCAAACTATTTTAGAATAACAATTTATATTTTTTAGAATATAAAAAAACATAAAATTTTATTTTAAAACAGTTTTTTCTTCAATTTTTCTTTATCTTTTTAAAATTATTCTCATTTTTTACTTATTTTCCTTCATTTTTTTATTTTTCTTTCAAATTCAATCATCAATATAATAAATCTATTTTTTAATTCTTAACTTAATTGAACTTACTTTTATTCAGATGGGGACTGAAGAAAATTTTTTACATAATTTAAAATAAAATTATTGAAGAAAAAAATTATAAATATAAAAAAGCTGACATATTAATCAGAAATATAATTTCAGAATTTCTCAGTAAAAATTTACTTTTTAACTTCTAAAATTTATTCTAACTTTTAAGTCAGCTTTTTAATGCTATAATTCATTATATTTTTTTGAACATCCCTTAGCTTTTTCCACTGGATATTTTTTTTCATTAAGTTTCATCTTTTCTTCAATAGCATCTAACAGATTTATTCCCATTTTATCACACATTAACAGCAAATAGACTCCTACATCTGCCATTTCATATTTTATATCCTGATAATTAATTTTTTCAGCTTCACTGCTGCTCTTCCACTGAAAACATTCTAACAATTCAGCTGCTTCTATTGAAAGAGATATAGCTAAATCTTTAGGATTATGGAACTGACTCCACTCTCTGTCATCTCGAAATTTTTTTATAATTTCATTTATTTTATCAAATTTTTCCATTTATAAGCACCTCTTAACATTTTAAACAACATACTTTATCAAAAAATTAATTCTTTAAAATTATTTTATACTGCTCTGCAAAATTTAAAAGAATTTCCCTGTCATTATTAACAGGATCTTCCAATACTTTTCCTAAAAGATATTTTAATGTTTCCCCAATATCCTTTCCTTTAGTAATTCCCAAATTTATCATATCATTTCCATTTACCATAAGATCTTTTATAGATACAGGTTCATTATTATTGTATATCTCATAATATGCTATTTTTAATTTATCCAAAGCTGTAAAATCAAATGGAGGTTTATGGGCTATTCTATCTGCTTCCATTAATTTAAAGAGTTTTGGCATATTTTCATATCCTATTTTATCAATTAATTTTTTACAGTATTTCTTATTACTATTTTTTGAATTATTCAGATGATTAGCAATTAATAAGGTAACATTTTTTACAATTTTATTTGTATATTTCATTCTCAAAAGTATTTTTTCAGCTAAAACAGCACTTTCCTGTTCATGTCCATAAAAATGACCTATTCCATTTTTTAAAGTATAAGTTTGAGGTTTTCCTATATCATGAAGCAATGCCGCAAGTCTAAGTTCTATGTCACCTTCAATAGAAGCTACTGTTTTTTTTATATGTTCATCCAATGTAAGATTATGATGATGGTTCCTTTGATTAAATTTTTTTGTTTTTGTCCATTCTGGAATAAGATATTCAAGTATTCCTGTTTTTTCAAGAAGTTCCATTGCTGAACCAGCATCATCAGCTGTTATTATTTTACTGAATTCTTCTCTCATTCTTTCCATAGATAATTTTTTTACAAGAGGCATATATGGAAGAAGCTGTTCTATATCATTTTTATTATTTAAATTTTTTGTTACAAGAAATCTTATAAATCTCATAACTCTCAAAGGATCTTCTTTTATACGTTCTGAAGCTTCTCCTACAAAACGAAGATTTTTATTTAATATATCTTCTACAGCATTATCTGCATATTTATAATTTTCTCCATCGAATGCTATAGCATTAATAGTAAAATCTCTTCTTTTTAAATCCTCCATTATATTATCTGTAAATTCTACTTCCTGTTCTCTTCTATCTTCTGGTACACCTATATCCTTTCTATATTTAGCTATCTCATAATGTGTCCCTTTATATTTTATCTGAATTATTCCAAAAGATTTTCCAATCTCTTTAGGATGAAATTCCTTAAATATTTCCAATAACTTTTCATATGAAAGATTTGTTACAAAATCACAATCTTTTGGTTTTAAATCCAAAAGAGAATCTCTCACATATCCTCCCACTATATATCCTTCTCCATATTTCTGAATGATTTCAAGAATATATTTTTCATTCTCTCCCAATTCTATTTTTTTTAATTTTTCCATATTTTATTCTCCCTTGAGCAGAAAATCTTTATATATTTCTATTACAAGTTTTTCTATTGCTTCTATATCTACGTTTTTAGGTATCACTATCAGTTCAGGAGTATCTTCAAATTTTTTAAGTTTTATTTCCAATTCTTCCACCAGTTCAATTACTTTTTCAAATTTTATTTCTCCCATTTTTATTTTCATTATAAGTTCTCTTTCTTGTAAAGGATACACCAGATTTCCAGTAGTTATTATTTCTATTGCCTCCAGTAAAAGCCTTACAAGATGTGAAGCATATTTAGTATCGTATCCTGATTGTTTTATAAGTTCCTGTCTGTTGCTGCTCTCTTTTATTATTCTTTCTATTAATTCACAAGCATTTTTAAGAGTAAGATTAGAATTTATATTATATTCCCCTATCCTGTAAACATCCCCTTTTACATCTCTCTGAATGAAATTTTTTCCAAAACTTTCCTCTCTTCTCATCTCAGGAAGAAGCACTTTATCAGATTTATATTTCTCTATCATATTTTTTATAAAATCTCTGGCTGAATAAAGTTTTTCAAGATTTTCTTTTTTTACATAAAGTTTATGTTTTTGTGAATTGGCAAACCCTGAAAATTTCTCAATAAGTTTTTGTGAAAGAAATAAGTGCCTGTTATCCAGTAATTTTCTTCCATATTCATTTATATATATAATATTATCCTCATCTACAAAGAGAAGTTCTATTATATTTGGATTATTTCCTGCTGCCAAAGCAACAAATCTTTTCAATTCATAAAAAGTTCTGTCAACTGCTTTAAAGCTGTTCTTTCCATTTTCAAGTTTAGATTCTATCCCTAAATCTACCTGTTCCAGTTTATGAAGTCCAATATGATATTTCCATGGAGCAAGAAATATTCCAGTATAATCTTTATCTGAAGAAGGTGTAGACAAACCATAGAGGTGGCTTCCTGTTCTTATTTCTAATATTTTTCCATTATTTACCAGTTTTTCCATTTTCTCACCTCTTTTTTTTGATTTCTATAATTATATACTGCTTTCTGCCTTTTTTCAAATAGAAAATATAGGTCCTGAAATGATAAAAATTCAAATCAAAATGGATGACTTTTAAAATGAAAGATTACAACAACTTTACTGCTGTATTCCAATAATTACAACAATTGAAATATCAACTGTTTAATTACCAAAAATTCAATCTAACTTTTTAGTCATCCACTTAGTATAAATTATTTTATTAAACTATATTTTTTAACTTCTATTCTATAGTCACTTTCACTGAATTATTGATGGCACTTTCAGATAATTCATTTCCCAGTCCTGGAAGTTCAGGAACTTTATATTTACCATTTACTGGCTGATAATCATAAATACAATAAGATTTATTATATGGAGTCAGGTTTACAGCATGATGTTCATGTATTACAAAGTTTGGTATCACACATTCTAAGTGCAGGGCTACAACATTTGATAAAGGGCTTCCACAGGCATGTCCCTGTACTCCTACATCATAAGCATATGCCATATCACAGATCTTTTTCCCCTCAGTAATTCCACCACAGTTTCCAAAATCCGGCTGTATCATCTGCACTGAACAATTTTCAAAATATTGAGCATACTGCCATCTTGAATAAATACGTTCTCCTGTTGCAATTGGTATATTAAGCTTATCAGACATATATTTTGTAATTTTAGGATAAGGCGTAGTTGGTTCTTCAAAACAGAAGATATCATATTTCTCTGCCATTTTTCCTAACTGTAAAGCTGATTGTGCATCTGTGTAAGAATGATTTTCTATTATGATATCAACATCTGGCCCAACTGCTTCTCTTACAGCTGCTATTCTTTTTTCAACTATATTCAGATATTTTTTACTCAAAAGTCCAAGTCTGTCATTGTCATTAAAGAAACCATCTTTTTCATCATATAAAAAGAAATCAAATTTTACAGCATCATAACCTTCTGCAACAGCTTTTTTAGCATTTTTTGCATAATCTTCAGGAGTTCTGGCAGGTATTCTTACCTCTCCCCAGCCAAACTGAAGCTGACTGGCATAACATCTCAAGTTATCCCTCCTCTTTCCACCTAAAAGCTTATACACTGGAACTTTAAAATATTTTCCCTTTATATCCCAAAGGGCTATATCTATAGCTGATATTGCTGAAAATGTTACTGGACCTCCATTTTGCCCCCAGAAAGTTGAACGATATAATTTATCCCATATAACCTCGTTATCCAGAGGATCCATCCCTATTACCATTTTTGCCAATTCCTGAAGCATTCCAAAAGCTCCAAGAGCTCCTACATCATATGCCATTGCTGCCTCTCCATCTCCATATATTCCCTCATCAGTATAAATACGACAGACAATTGGACGCCAATCTGGTCTCACATCTGTTCCTAACTGCATAACATCAACTTTTACTATTTTCATACTAATCCTCCTCTTTATTTTTTATGCTTCTATTTCAGTATCATGATATAATTCAATTCCCATTTTTTCTTCTTTAGTTCTTAAAAGTCCAAACTGAATAGTAATTACAGCAGCTATTGCCAGTAAAAATGGATAGTAAGAAACTCCAGCAATTGCAAAAGGTGAAAGTCCTGTCATAGTACTTGCAAGAAGCATCTGTCCACCATGTGGTATAATTCCCTGTACTGCACAGCTGAAAATATCAAGAAGACTTGCTAACCTTTTTGGTGCTATATTATAAATTTTAGCAAATGTTTTAGCTAGTGGTGCACTTACAAGTATTGCTACTGTATTATTTGCCATTGAACAGTCAACAAGAGATACCAGTGCTGATATTCCATATTCAGCTCCTTTTCTTGAATGAATTCTTTTCTCCAGTGAACCAACCAGCCAATCTATTCCACCATACTCCTTTGCAATTCCTGTCAATCCTCTAAGAACTATTGCTATTATGATAAGGCCTGACATTCCATTTATTCCCTTGGCAATAGATTGTGCATAAGCAGAAAAAGTCAAACTTCCAGTTATAAATCCAATTACTCCGCACATACCAGTTCCAAGAAGTAAAACAACTATAACATTCATTCCAAGCAAAGCTGTTATTAAAACTATAATATATGGAACTATTCTGATAATATTATAGGTATATTCTCCTGTTAATTCCTCTCCTGTTCCAACAAAACTATAACATATTATTGCTACAACAGCTGCTGGCAATGCAATTAAAAGATTCATTTTAAACTTTTCATTCATTTTACACCCAGCTCCACGAGTTGCTGCAATTGTGGTATCTGATATTATTGAAAGGTTATCTCCAAACATAGCTCCCCCTAAAACTGCTGCTATAGCTATTGAAGGAGAAATATTAGCTTTTTCTGCAAGTCCTATTGCAATAGGTCCAATTGCTGAAATTGTTCCCATGGAAGTTCCCATAGCAGTGGCAATAAGTGCTGCTATAATAAATATTCCTGAAAATATGAATTTTCTTGGTATTATTGAAAGCCCTAGATTAACTGTGGCGTCTACTCCTCCCATTCCCCTTGCTGCACCTGCAAATGCACCTGCTAAGAGAAATATTATACACATAAGAATAACACCTGAATCTCCACCATGTTTAGAAATAATATCAATTTTAAAATCTACTTTGTCTTTTCCCATAATAATAGCTGCAACCAAACCTCCCAAGAGAGCCGCTTCTCTAGGAACCTGGTTAAATGGTTTCTCTATACCTATCAAAGTAAAAAATATCCCTGATCCCAGATAAATAATTAAAAAAACTATCAGTGGAAAAAATGCTTTTACTCCATAATCTTTTTTTGATTGTAAATTTTCCATACCTTCCTCCCTATCATCAGCATAATTAATCTTATCTCGTACAGCGCAATCCATGTTCTAAAATTATTCTACATATTTGTAAATTTATCATTTAATATGTTTTTGTAACACAAGTATAACACAGAAATTTTATAACTGTAAAATACCTAAAAAATATCTCTAGTTATAACCAATAGTTATACCCTGTCTAACCTTCTTCTTACCTGCATAATCGTCTTAAATAGAATTTAAATATAGACTTTCTCCTGATTTTAAGTATAATTGTATTAAGTATTTTAAATAAAGGAGTGGTATAGATGACTTTTCAACAGATTCAATATATAATAGAAATTTCAAGATGTGGTTCAATCAGTAAAGCTTCTAAAAATCTGTATGTTGCCCAGCCTTATTTAAGCAAGCTCCTAAAAGAGCTAGAAGAAGAAATTGGTATAACTATCTTTAACAGAAATATAAAAGGAGTTGAACTTACTGATGAAGGAAAAGAATTTATAAATCATGTAAGACCACTTTTAGAGCAAAAGAAAAAAATTATAGAAATGTACTCTCATCATAAAACAAATCCTGCTATGTATATAGCTATTTCCACTCAAAGATACCCCTTTGTCATAAAAGCTTTTATAGAATTTTTCAAGAAAAAAATTATAAATAAATTTGAAATTCATATAAGAGAAGTTGGAATGTATAGAGTTATAAATGATGTTTATGAAAAGAGAAGTGCTTTGGGAATAATATTTATTTCTGAATTAACTGAAAAATTTCTAAAAAAAGTATTAGCTTCTAAAGATATTGAATTTTATGAAATTGTAAAATTAACCCCCTGTGTATTCTTTCACAAAAATCATCCTCTAGCTCAAAATAATGAAATAAATTTAAATGAGCTTTATAATTTTCCTTTTGCTTCCTTTGAAGAAGAAGCTTCTGCATCTATGGACTTTGCAGAAGAATTTTTGTTTTATGATTTTAATCTTATAGAAAAAAAGATATTTGTTGAAGATAGAGGTACTATGATAAATATACTCACTAATACAAATGCTTTTTCCATTGGAACAGGAATCCTCCCATTTGGATATGCTGGCCCTGAAATAATAAGCAAACCTATTATTCAATATAAAGATGAAATAAGATTAGGATGGATAAAACTTTCCAATACAAAATTAGATGATGATATGGAATTATTTATAGAAAATATAAAAAGTATTGTTTCTGAAAGTATTCAAAAATTAAATTGATATCAAATTATATGACTTGATTTATTATCTAAATATACTATTATTAAAAATAAAAAGAGACTGATTAAAAAGTTGGTTTCTATTTCTAACAAAATTAATCAGCCTCATCTTTTCTTATTTGATTTTACAGTGCTTACTTCAACTTAGATTTCTCATAATTATAGGGAATACTTGTTCCTGCAAGAACATCTTCTATCTTTTCTATAATAAGCCAGTCATCCATATTTCCTTGTCTGTCAAATTTTAATGGTTCAATAGTTTCTAATTTTTCAAATTCAACCAAGCAAAGACATTTTTTATGCCAACGTTCTTTCTGTCTGTCATTTAAATCTAATTTTTTTTGATTTTCTTCAAGTATTTTTATAATTTCATCATCAGATAATTTTATATAATTCTGAACATTTTTTACTACTGCTTTTTCTGTTATCAGAGCTGTTCCTTTTTTCATAAAATATAATATTTCTCCTTCAAAAACTCTGCTATGAGGTATTTTTCTTCCAGCAGCACCACGAACTATCATTGTTTTTGTCTTGTTCCTGATTTTCTCCAATACTTTTTCTTTATTATCACAATAAACTAAATGAACCATAATTCCCCCTTTAATGCTTTTAGATAATCATATTATCTTTTCTTTATCTATATTTTTATTTAATTATATTAGAAATATTTATATTTTTTAAGTTAATTTTATGTTTAGATATTGTAAAATAAAATAAATAAAAGAAAAAGGAGCCTGTTACAACTCCTTTTCTTTATAGGTATCATATCAAATATTTCTAGTCTTCTTCATAAAACACTTTTATTTTATCCTCAGGTTTAACTTCTTCTTTTAAAATATATTTAGTTTGATAATCTTTGAATAATTTGAAGAAAGTTCCACTCAATGAAAGCATAACTGCAATATTTATAAATGTAGGCACTGCTGTTGTAAAATCAGCAAACAGCCATACAGTTGATCCTGGCATTCCAATAGTAGTTGCCATAAGAACCATTATAAATCCCGGTACTGGATAGAATATTTTATAAAATTTTAATATTCCATCTTTTAATTTAGGAGATGATTTCATAAGATGTCTTAAAATAATTTCATAATAAGCATACCATCCAGATGAAGTAGTTACTCCAAATAAAAATATTCCAGTTGCTATAAATATTTTACTTGCTGATCCCATACCAGTTTCAAAGGCATTTAGAGTAAGAGTAGCTCCTGTCGCCCCACTGTTCCATACACCTGTGATTATTATAACTAGACAAGTTAAAGTACAAACTACAATTGTATCAATAAATACTTCAAATGCTCCCCATAGACCTTGTTTAATAGGATGATCAGTCTGTGCAGAAGCATGAATCATTGGAGAACTTCCCCATCCTGCCTCATTACTGAATACTGATCTTGCCATACCAATTCTCATTACCTGACTGAAAGCTGCTCCAGCAAATCCTCCTGCTGCTGCTGTTCCAGTAAAAGCTCCTTTAAATACAAGTCCTAATGTTGCAGGAAGGTTTCCTATATTTATAGCAACTATATACAATGCTGCCCCTACATAGAATACACACATGATAGGTACTATTTTACCAGCCAATTTTCCTAGAGATTTGATTCCTCCAATTATCAAAATATAATTACATACAATATAGATAATACTTGCATAGATTATTTTAATTCCAAATGCAGCACTTACAGCTTCTGATACTGTATAGTTTTGTACTGTAATAAAAAATGTAGAGAAGATTCCTCCACCAAATATAACAGCTGGAATAATCCACCATTTATGCCCTTTTTCCTCTCCAAGACCTTTTTCCATGTAATATGTAGGTCCTCCATATGGATCTCCTTTTTCATCTTTTTCTCTATAATAAACTCCCAGAGATACTTCAGCCATTTTTAATATCATTCCAACAAAAGCTGCTATCCAAAGCCAAAAAAGTGATCCTGGTCCTCCAACTGCCATAGCAGTAGCAACTCCTCCAATATTACCTACTCCAACTGATCCTCCAATCGCTGTTGCAACTGCTTCAAATGGAGTGATAAGTCCTTTTCCATCTCCTTCTGCTTTATTTCCTTTTTTGATTATCTTACATATAGTTTCAGAGAAAATATGTTTAAGATGAAATACTTGGAAAAATCCAGTTTTAAAAGTAAAATAAAATCCCGTTCCTAAGATGATTACTATTATAGGTAATCCCCATAAGAAATTAACTAAAGCCTCAAAATACGCCAACATTTTTATACCCCCTTAAATATTTATATATAGAATCTCTCCACTGATAACTGTTGAATCAATTTTAGTAGAAAGTATCTGACTTTTATCAATAGTAAATATATCTCTGTCTAGTACAACAAAATCTGCCAGTTTTCCTATCTCTAAACTTCCCTTTTGATTCTCTTCAAAAGATGCATAAGCACTATTTAATGTATAACATCTCACTGCCTCTTCTACAGATATTCTTTCATTTGGAAGCCAGCCATCTTTTGGATAAAAATTCATATCCTGCCTATTCACAGCACAATGTATTGCTTTTATTACATCTGCATTATCTACTGGAGCATCTGAACCAAAGCAAAGCTTTATTCCTCTATTCAGCATAGTTTTCCAGATATATGATTCCAAACTCCTCTTATATCCAACTCTATCTTCTACTATATGTAAATCATAATCCAGGAATATTGGCTGAATATACACTAGAATATCTAATTTTTTTATTCTATCTATAAGCTCCATTGTTGTTATTTGACAATGTACTATCCCATGTCTTTTTCTGTTGAGATCAGGAAGTTTTTCAAAACTATCTAATGCCATTTTTACAGCTCCATCTCCTATAGCATGCACTGCTATCTGATACCCCATAGAATCTGCGTACTTTACTATTTCATCAAATTCTTCCTGTGTATATGTTACTATTCCCTTGTTATTTTCTTCTCCTTCATAAGGCAGCTGTAATAAAGCTGTTTTTCCTCCCAGTGATCCATCTAATAAGAGCTTTATAGGTCCCATCTTAAATTTTTCATCACCAGTTCCAGTAAAATATTTATATTCAGCAAGTTCTTTTATTCTGTCTTTTGTAGGCATAAGTCCCTGTTCATAAACTCTTATTTTAAGTTTTTTTTCTTTCTCTAATTCTTCATAAGCCTGTATTACCTTTTTAAAATCTTTATCTGGAAACGATTCAAAATCATCTGTCTGTACTGATGTTATTCCCATTGTTAAAAATTTTTCCTGAGTTTCCAATATTATATTTTTCATTTCTTCAAGTGAAAGTTTAGAAATATGTGAATAAACAAGATACAATGCATTTTCTGTAAATATACCTTTGTTATAATCTATATCTCCGCCAAAACATTCTGTCTCAGGTGTTATTCCGCATAATTCCATGGCTTTGCTGTTAATTACTGCCACATGACCACAGGCTCTTGTGTAACACACTGGTATATCTTTAGATATTTTATCTAAATCACTTTTTTCAGGTATTCTCTTCTCACCAGAGAAAAGATCCTGATTCCAGCCTCTTCCTAATATCCAACCACCATAAGGTAAAGTTTTTTTCCCAAGTGCAATGAGTTCTTCTATACTTTTACATTCATTTAATCTTATCTTTTTTCCTGTATATCCATAATTCATAAAATGTACATGACTGTCATTAAACCCTGGTATTACAGTTTTCCCTTTCAAATCGATAATCTCTTTATCTTCTCTTTCTTTAAATCTTTCAAATACATCCTCTGTACTTCCTATAGATATTATTCTTTCATTTTCTATAGCTATTGCTTCATATATAGTATTTTCAGAATTAAAAGAATGTATCTTTCCATTCTTAAATATCTGCATTTATTCTACCTCACAACTTGCCACAAATTTTTCAAATATTTTTTTCATTTCTGTATTTCCTCTGGCAGTCATCATTTCAGGATGCCATTGAATTCCATAAAGAAATTTATGAGATTTCATTTGAAAAGCTTCTATTATTCCATCATTGGCAGTGGCTATTGTAGTGAGCCCTTCTCCCAGTTTATCTATAATTTGATGATGAAATGAATTTGTAGCAATTTCTTTTCCATATAATTCAAAAAGAATATTATCTTCTTCTATGATATTCACTCTGTGTGTAGCTAATTCAGGATAAAGATCCTGCCTATGTTTCAGAACTTCCTTTCCATAATATCTTACATCTTGAAATAATGTTCCATTAAAATAAACATTTAAAATTTGATGCCCTCTGCATATTCCTAGTATAGGTTTTTTAGTTTTTAAAAACTCCTCAACTATAATCATTTCACATTCATCTCTTTCAGGTGAAATTACTTTTATTCCTTCTTTAAAATCCTGACCATATAGAAAGGGATTCAAATCTGTTCCTCCTGATAGAAGTAAGCCATCTAAAAGTTCAAGTTGGGCTTTTATTATTTCTATATCATTAGTAACAGGAATGACAACAGGTATCCCTCCTCCTGCTACTACTGCTTTTGTATAATCTATACTTACTGTGGTTCTATGATAGTTTCTTAATCCTTCTTCCTTTTCATGAGCTGAAGTTATTCCTATTATAGGTTTTTTCATATTAAATCCTCCCTATTTATTTGTAGTTCTTACTACAAGATACATCATTTTTGTAGTTAAGTCAACAAAAAATTTCAAATTTTTTATCATTTAATTTAAAAATAATATTAAAAGTATGTATATAGTACACTTTCAAAAAATAAAAAAGATGAGTAAAAACTTAAAATCATATGTAAATAAAAATATATATCTTATTTATCATATTCTTAAAAATTTTACTCATCACTGTATATCAACATTAATTTTCTGATGTAAATAAAAAGTCCTTCACAAGACTATTTTCCTTTAATTCTGCATAAATACTAGTTTTATTTTTTTCAAAAAGTGCTGTTAGAATTATATTGCAAAGCTCCATAGGGACCATATAAGAATTAAAAAAACCATTATTTTCAACAGATATTTTAAAAACAATGTTGCTTAAAAAACTTATCTCAGAAAATACATTACTTGTTACAGTTATTATTTTTGCTTTCTTTTCTTTTGCTAATTTTATAGCTTTTATTTCATCATTTAAAAATCTAGGAAAAGTAAATATTATAACAACATCACCTTTTTTGATATGAGAAAAAGCTTCATACAATCCTAGACCACCCTCATTTATACACTCAGCATTAAATCCAAGCCTTTTTACATGCCAAAACATGAACTGAGATATAGCCCGGCTTGATCCTATTCCCAAAAAATATAGCTTTTTAGCTTCATATATCATTTCTACAGCTTCATTTACTTGGTCAAAATCTACATTTAATAAAAATTCTTTTATATTTTCAAGATCAGCATTAACTATTTTGTTAGCTATATCATTTTTAGAATTAAAATTATCCCAATTTTTTACTATTCTGTCATCAGGGCTTGTTTCACTAAGTTCTAAAGCTATATAATTCTTAAAATCATTAAATTTATTAAATCCCATAATTTTAGAAAACCTTAAAACAGAAGCATCACTAACTCCTATTTCTTTTCCTAAATCCAATGCTGATAAAAGTATCACTTTCTTAGGTTTTTTTGCAAAAAATTCAGCAATTTTCTTTTCAACTTTAGTAAGAGTTTTATAATTTTCTTTATAGAATTTATGTATTTTATCCATATTTATTTAACCATTCCTTTTCAAAGATAAATTTCTTACTTAATTATAACATAATTTAACTTTTTCTTAAAATTTTCCTTTTAAATATTTTGGGGTGTATTTTTTTTTATTTATAGTGTAGAATGTAAATAACAAAAAAATCAGGAGGAGTGTATGGTTATTAATTCAATCAAAATGGTTATAGATCAAAAAAATCTATTACATAACATAGATTACTTAAAAAAATTGAGGGGAAAGAATATCCTTCCTGTTGTTAAAGCCAATGCTTATGGACATGGGGTAGAGTTAATAGTAAAGGCTCTTTATACTAGTGGACAAAAAGAAGTTGCAGTAGCACGTTATATTGAAGCAGAAAACATTTTGAAAATGAACTTAGGAAATGACTTTAGAGTTCTTGTCTTTGAAAGCATTGGAGATATTGAATTGATAAAAAATAATCCTAATATAGACATAGCTATCAACGATCTCAGCGAATTAAAAGATTTTATAAAAGCTGAAATTCCAGCTAATAGAATGCAGCTTAAAATAGACCTTGGATTTGGAAGAAATGGTATATCTCTTTCTGAAATATCTGAATTAGAAAAATTTACTAATGAAAATAACTTAAAATTTAAAGGTATTTTCTCCCATCTTTTTGCTATAAATTATGAAGATGGACTAGAATTAATGGACTTATTTACAGATGTAGTTAATTCTTTGGGAAAAGATAAATTTGAAATGATACATCTGCAAAATAGTGCTGGTGTAATGAATTATAATTGTGAAATAGCTACTCATATGAGGGTGGGAATGCTTACTTATGGATTGCAGGAAGTTGGCTATTTTGACCCTAACTTAAAGCAAGTCTTTTCTTTAGAAGGACAGATAGCAGGTATAAGAGATATCGAGGATCATAAATATGTTGCATATGAATTAAAAGACGATCTAGACATTGAAGGATGTAAATATCTAGCAAAAATAAAAATAGGATATGGTGATGGGTTTCTTAAGAAAAACGAAAAAAGTAAATGTATCATTAACAACAAAGAATTTAAAATAGCTCAAGTCACTATGGATAATACTTTTATAGAAGTTGATGAAAGTGTTAATGAAGGAGATAAAATTCTTTTATATAATGATATTACTAAAGTTGTTAATTTTACTGGTATGAATATTTATGAACTTTTAACTATATTAAGTCCTAGAATTCCTAGAGTGTATAAGTATTAATTTTAAAAATTTATTAAATAAAAATAATTTTATCTTAAAAAGTAATAAAAAAACTGAGAAGTTATTTTAATAAGTCTTCTCAGTTTTTATTTTACATCAACATAGCTGCTATTGGATAGCTGACAATTATAATGTGAAAACCTTGAAATAAATAAATTTAGCTATTATAAAAGAATTTTTATGATTATTTTTTCTATTACTCAACTTTTTGTTTATTTACTGGAAATTTTTTTTCTTTATTTTTCTTTAATAATTATTTTTTAGATAACTTAAATATTGATTTTTTCTCATTTCTTCATAATTATCTAGTCTTTTTTATTGATTTTTCTATATAAATAGATTGACTTAGTTTTACATGAGGAGTAAAATATGCTTTAAATAAAAATATATTTCAAATTTAGTTTTATGAAACTATACAGAGGAATGGTGTTATGGAAAACAAAAATAACTTAGAGAAAATATTAATATTTAACAGAGAATTTGTCGAAACAAAAGAATATGAAAAATATCAAACTACTAAATACCCTGAAAAAAGAATAGCAATAATATCTTGTATGGATACAAGATTAATAGAACTTCTACCTAAAGCTATGAATCTTAAAAATGGTGACGCAAAAATTATTAAAAATGCTGGAGGGCTTGTTATTCATCCTTTTGGAAGTGCTATGAGAAGTATCCTTATCTGTATATATGAATTCAATATCAAAGAAGTTTTTATAGTAGGACATTATGATTGTGGTGTCAGCAATTTAAATGCTGACAAAATAGTTCAAAAAATGGAATCAAAGGGCATTGATATAAATACTTTAAATACACTCTTCTATTCTGGTATAAATGTAAAAGAATGGCTCCATGGATTTGATTGTATAGAAGATTCGGTTGAAAGAAGTGTTTCTGTAGTCAGAAATCATCCTCTTGTTCCAAAAGATGTAGCTGTTCATGGTCTCATTATGGATCCATTAACTGGTGAAATTAATCTTGTTATAAATGGTTTTGATTCAATAAAAAAATAAATACTTTTACTAAAATTTAATTTTTTTATTACACTATGATATAATAATATATCATTCACATCAGGAGGATTCAAAATATGTTCAAACTTTTTTTTAAAGGAATAATAATTGGTGTGGCAAATATCATGCCTGGAGTTTCTGGTGGTACTCTTGCCGTTATTTTAGGTGTTTATGATAAATTAACAGAAGCTATTGGAAATTTTCTTACTGTTCCCTTTAAAAAGAAGATTGAATATGGAAAATTTTTACTTCAGATTTGCTCTGGAATGTTTGTTGGAATAATTCTTTTTGCTAAAATAATAGAGTTTTGCTTTACTAATTACCCTAGGACTACCGCTGCTTTTTTCAGTCTTCTTATTCTTCCTTCTATCCCTTTTATAGTAAAGGGGGAAGATAAAAAAAAGAAAGAGAATATAATTTCTTTTATCATCGGAGCAGCTATTACATTGGTATTTGTATTTTTAGACTACCGTTTTGGAAGTGAAACTGATACTAAAATACTTGTACAAGTTATAACTTTTTCTTACTGTATAAAACTTTTCTTCTGTGGTGCATTAGCTGCTGGGGCTATGATAATTCCTGGAATATCTGGCTCTCTTCTTTTATTAATGCTTGGAGAATACTATAATATACTTGGATTTATCAGTAAATTTTTTGATGGAGTGGTACATATTACAAATTATACTTCCTTAAGTGAAATAATACATAATCTTTATATAATTCCTTTAGCAGTCTTTTCTATAGGAATATTGATAGGATTGGTACTAATAGCAAAACTTATCAATATGCTTCTTTCATCTAAACATAGAAGTGCTACTCTTTTCTTTATAGCAGGAATTATAGTTGTTTCTGTACTTCAAATATGGATAAATCTATATAAATAATTATCAAAAAAGAGAATGAATAAATTTATCCATTCTCTTTTTAAATTCTTAACTAAATTTGAGAAAAATCTGTAACCATTTCAGATAAAACTGTTTTTCCACCAGTTTTACTTATAAGTTTTATTTCACCTATAATCATATGTTTATCTATAGCCTTACACATATCATATATAGTCAAAGCTGCTATACTCACAGCAGTAAGAGCTTCCATTTCCACTCCTGTTTTACCAATAGTTTTCACTGATGCTTCTATCCATATTCTGTTTTCAGTTATTTCAAAATCTATATCTGCTCCAGTTAAAAGTATATTATGACACATAGGTATCAAATCCCATGTCTTTTTAGCCCCATATATTCCTCCCACTTGTGCTACTGAAAGAACATCTCCCTTTTTTATTTTTCCATTGATTACTGCCTTTATAGTATCAGCTGCCATCTGAATATATCCTCTAGCTACAGCTTTTCTTTTAGTCTCATCTTTCTCACTGACATCAACCATTTTTGCTCTGCCATTTTCATTAAAATGTGTAAAATCCATTTTTCTACCTCTTACTTTCCAAATGTACAATTAGGATAATGACATACTTCACAGTTTTGGCAAAGTCCTCCATTCCCATACATCATAATATCTATAGTTGTAAGTTTTTCTTCACTTAATACTCTAGGAAGAATTAAATCAAATATAGTTTTCTTTGCAAACATAACACATCCAGGAAGTCCCATTACGGGTATATTTCCAAGATATGATAACAAAAACATAGAACCTGGAAGAACAGGTGCTCCATAGCTTATAAGTTCTCCTCCCATTTCTATTATAGCAGAAGGAGTTACATCATCTGGATCTACAGACATTCCACCTGTAAATATAAGCATCTCTGCCCCCATGTCTAAAAGTTCCTGTGCCTTTGCTTTTATCATTTCTTTATTATCCTGTGAAAGAAACTGAGCAATAACCTCACAATCAAATTCTTTAAGCTTATCTGTAACTATTTTCCCAAATTTATCCTCTATCCTTCCAAAAAAAACTTCATTTCCAGTAGTTATTATCCCTACTTTATATTTTTTATAACTATTGATATTCAATATAGGATTTGAAATAACACCTTGTGCCTTTTCCATTTTTTCTTTATCTACAACTAAAGGGATAACTCTGGCCCCTGCTACAAGTTCTCCTTTTTTTACTGGAATATTGTCTGGGAGTGTTGCAAAAGAAATTTCTCCCAACATATTAAGTTCAAGAAGTTTTTCTGTATCTACTTTAAGTATACCATCTTCTTCAGCATAAAAATTTATTTTTCCTTCTTTTATTTCATCAGCTAATCTTATATTTTTTCCTTTTCCAAGTTTTCCAAGAATAAGAGCAGCATCATTTTCATGTATTCCTTTATCTCCTAATTCAAAAACATAAATGTTATCTTTTCCTAATCTCAATAACTTTTCTATATCTTCTTCTTTTATTATATACCCTTTTTTGAAAGCTCTTCCCTTTACTTCATTAGGAATTATTTCTGTAATATCATGCTGCAATACATATCCCACTGCATTTACAGTTTTAATTTTTTTCATTATTTTTCTGCTCCTTTAAAAAAATAGTTGTATAGACACATTATGCAAAAACTTATCACAAGTACTATTATTAATAGTAAATTAGCTGTTTCATCATCTCCACGTTCTACTGCTGAATATATGGCAATAGACATAGTCTGTGTCTTTCCTGGTATATTTCCAGCCAGCATAAGAGTAGCTCCAAATTCTCCTAATGCTCTCCCAAAAGATAATACTATTCCTGCAAGTATATTTCTCTTTATCAATGGAAGTATTATTAAACAGAGTATTTGAAGATCAGAAGCTCCCATTTCTTTTCCAGCTTCTCTATATGTATAATCTAATGATGAAAATCCTGCCTTTATACAATTATACATGAGAGGTAGTGATACTACAAATGCAGTTATTATTCCTGCCCACCATGAAAATATTACCTGAATATTGAAAAAATTAAACAAATATGAACCTATTACTCCTCTTTTTCCTAAAAAAATAATAAGAATATATCCAAGAACTGTGGGAGATATAAAAAGAGAAAGATTTATAAACATTTCAACTATACTTCTAAGTTTTTTACTTCTATTCTCCATACTCCATACCAAAAATACTGCTATTGCCAGTGTTAAAACCGTAGATATAGAAGCTATCTTTAAAGTTAAAAATACAGCATTTATATCAAATCTATTCATTTGCTATTTTAAATCCAAATTTTTCAAAGATCTCTACTGATTCTTTTTTTGTGAGGAATTTATAAAAATCTTTTACCTCTTCTCTCTCTTTATCCTTTAGAATACCACAGCTATATATAATAGGAGTATGAAGTTCACTTGGCACTTCATAAACTATTTCAGCATTTTTCATAACTTTACTATCTGTCTTGTAGATCATAGCATAATCAACTTCATAAAGATCTACATACTGCATAGCACTTCTTACATCTTTGGAAAGTACAAAATTTTCCTGCATTCTATCCCATAACCCTTCATTTTCTAATATCTCTTTTGCATATCTTCCTGCTGGAACTACATCAGGATCACCTATTGCTACCTTATGATCCAACATTTCAGATAAGCTGTCTATTTTTTTTCTTCCTGCTACCACCATTGTATTTTGCAGAATATCTTTAAAAAATTTTTCTGATACTAAATTTTGTTTTTTTAAATCTTCTAAATCTTTTTTAGAGGCAAAAAATACAAAATCCACAGGTGCTCCACCTTCTATTTGTTTTTTTAAAGCCCCAGAAGCTCCAAAGTTTATATTTATTATTATTTCTTTATTTTCTTTTTGATAATTTTCTGCTATTTGAGATAATACTTCATTCAAACTCGCTGCTGCACTTACAGTTATCTCCTTTTTCTCCGCTTTCCCACAAGCTGTCAATAAAAAAATTGAAACTACTGTTATTAATACTATAAAAAATTTTTTCATCTAAATCACCTCATTATTTTATCTTAGACCATTTTATCAGATTTAATATTTTATATCAAGAGTTCTAAACTTTATTTTCCAGTTTTTTAAATACTTTTTCATTCTTTTCTCTGAGAATATATGATATAATAAAAAAAATTAATATGGAGGCACTGATCTATGTTTAGAACAGTTATAATTTGTATGAGTGATAAAGGAGCAAAAGGTGAAAGAGAAGATCTTTCAACTAAAATAATTGAAAAAATAGCCCTTGAAAATGGATATAAGATAATAAAAAAGATATTAATACCTGATGAATTCGAACTTATAAAAGAAACATTAAAAAATATATGTGATAATAATGAAGCTGACTTGATTCTTACTACTGGGGGAACAGGGTTTTCAAAGAGAGATGTAACTCCTGAAGCAACATTAGAAGTAATAGATAAAGTTATTCCTGGAATACCTGAAGCCATCAGGGCATATTCTATGACTATAACTAAAAGAGCTATGCTTTCCAGAGCTGCTGCTGGAATAAGAAAAAATACTCTTATTATTAATATGCCTGGAAGTCCAAAAGCCGTGGAAGAATCTCTATCTTTTATTATAGATTCTCTTACTCATGGTCTAGAAATACTAGTGGGAACTTCATCTGAATGTGCAAGAAAATAATATACAAAAAACAGTCATTAAAAATTAATGGCTGTTTCTCTTTTATATCAGTTGAAATTAATATAAATAAAAATTTATTATTTAAAAAAGTCAGACTATCTTTCTTCACTTCTTTCTTGTGAATGAATATGTGCTGCTGTTTGTTTATTTTCTGTTTTTTTAGTTGCTATTTTAAATTTTTCTGTTTTTTCCTGTGCTTTTACTTCAATTTTACTCATTTCCAATGGTTTTCCATCACCAGCTTCTGCATATATAACTCCATTTGAATAAACCATTACCATTAATGCAGACAAAATTATTACTGTTCTTTTCATCTTTATTGCCTCCTCTATTATAGAATTTTATTTGTATCATATAAGAATATTTCTTTATATAAATAATTATAAACGTTCAACTTAGTTTAAGGTCAAGATTTTTTTAAATAAATTTAATAAAAATCTTATGGTAAATTTTATCTTTATTTGTTATCATTATATATAAAATACAATAAGTTTTAATTTTTTACTTAAAATTATTCAAGGAGGAAATATGCAAAAATATTTTTTAATTGGAGAAATCTCTGAACTTCTTAAAATTCCACGTTCAACATTAAGATATTATGACAGAGAAGGTGTAATTTCACCTAAATTCAGAAAAGAAAATAACTATAGATATTACACAAGGGCTCAAATAATAACAATAAAAAAAATAACTACAATGAGAAAATTAGGTCTCACATTAGATGAAATCAAAGTTTTTTTTAATGAGAAAAAAGATGAAAAAGAAAAAAAAGATGAAGTATTAATAGAAAATGTTTTAGAGAGAATCAATGAAGACATAGAAAAGTTAAAAATGGTAAAAGAAGACTTACAAATTCATCTTGAAAGAATGAAAAGAAGTTCAAAAATACTTATTGGAATTCCTTTTATAAAAGAGATAAAAAGTATTAAAGGAATAAAAGTATATGAAAAAGAAAATCGCAAAACACTTACTTTTCCCAATAAAAAAATATTAGAGTTAATTAATGAATATGATGGAAAGATATTATTTTATATAACTAAAAAAAAGTTAAGTGAAATGAGTGATGTAAATATTCTGGGCTCTGGATATATTGTTGTAAAAGGTGATAAAAAAGTTGAAGAGAATATTATTGAAAAGGGTAAATATGTCTGTATGTTTTTGAAAGGAAATCATTTTGAAAATAGTATTTCTATAAAAAGATTAATTGAATGGATAGAGGAAAATAATTTTAAAAGAGTAAATGAGGAAGTCAATATTATAATTGAACCTGAAAATTTGAGTATAAAAAGAAGGGAAGATATTTTTTATAAGGTAAGTATACTAATTGAATAAAAATTTCAATACATAAATGAGGACAGCTTAAAAGCATCCTCATTTCTTTTTAATTAAAAAACCAACATCTGATTTATCTCATAATCAAACTAATCAATCAATGTTAAAAATTTTGCTTCATATTCATCTATTGGTATTGGTTTGCTTATAAGGTATCCTTGTACACCATCACAATTTAATTGCTTAAGTAATTTAAATTGTTCTTCTGTTTCAACACCTTCTACAATTAATTGAATGTTAAGATTATTACATATCTGCGCAAAAGATGAAATAAACAACTGTGCTCTTTCATTAGCCACAATATTTTTCATTAAACTTCTATCAATTTTCAAAGTATCTAAATCATTATCTATAAACAAAGCTATATTAGAATAACGAGCTCCAAAATCATCAATAGATAAAGAATACCCTTCTAATTTTATCCTTTGTAATACCTGATGTAATATATCACTACTCATCTCTTCATCATTTTCTATTATTTCTATCTCTAAAAGATATTTAGGAATTCTGTATCTATTCCATATTTCATTTAATCTATCAACAAAATCAATATTTTTTAATGTATAACGTGAAAAATTAACACTTATCGGCTTTATATCATATGCTTGTTTTATCCATTGTTTTATAATCTTGCATATTTTTTCAAAAACATAATAATCCAGTATACTGATTACTCTCGAGTTTTCAAACAAAGTTATAAAATTATTTGGCATTATTAAATTATTATCACTATCTCTATAACGTATTAATGCTTCTGCTCCAATTATCAAACGATCAAAATCTACTTTTGGTTGTAAAAAAACTTCAAAATGTTCATTTGAAATTTCTTCTTTCAAAGTTTTCATATTACAAAGAGCAAGCATATTATCATTTTCATGTCTATATCTGTATGCATTTGAATTATGTCTATAATATTCTTTTTTATCTTCATACATATTCCTATCTGCAATTAAAATTTCTTTTTCAATATTTTTACAAGTATCAAGCCATTTATAGCCTACAGCTCCCTTACATTCTTTGCTTAAAAATAATCTTTGTTTTATTTCTTTAATCTTTTCATTAAATATATCTTCTTTCATATTAAATGCTAAAACAACATATTCATCTCCACCAATTCTATATATATCTGATTGACAAAATGTAGCTCGCAATATATCAGCCGCCTCCTTAAGAATTTCATCTCCATATAAATGCCCATATAAATCATTTATATTTTTTAAACCATTTATATCCATAAAGAGTATTCCTATTTTTTCATCTTTAAAAGAAAGTTTTTGAATATCATCTAAATATTTATTTCTATTAAATAATCCTGTAAGATTATCATAATAATTATTATAAATTAAAATATTATTAAGTTGTTTATTTTCCAAAGCAAGACTTATAAAATAACTTATTGTTTCTATAATAGAAAATTTATTAGAATAAATTTCTGATGGGTTATCAACAACAATATAGCTATGTATCTTATTATTTAAAATGATAGGGGATATAATCATACTTTTAATTTTAAAATCTATTAATATTTTTGAAAATACAGGAGATATATTTTCAACTTCTTTGGAATTATTTATAACTATACTATTTCCTTTAGAAAATTCCTCTCTCCATTCAGGTGAAGGATCTAATTCAAGATATGTTCCACTTTTTATATACTCTATATCTGCTGCTCTGCTGCTTGCATATGTGACTAGAAATGTATTCTTCTCGTTTTTAACTATATAAGCTCTGTCAGCATCCATAGCTTTAATAAGTTTTTCTAAAATTTCAGGCATCTTCTTATCCAATTCTTGAAATTTATACAAATTCTTAATACATTCAATTGTTGTTTCTTCTAAGAATAATGTTTTTTCCAATCTTTTATGTTCTTCTTTTAATTTATTTTGAGTTTCTACCAGTTCATTTACATCAATATAAACAATATAGATAACAGGAACTCCATTGATACTTTCATTTATAAAAGTTCCTATAAATCTGATCCAAATATACTTTTCATCTTTACAAGGCATTCTGCATATTTCATCACATCTTTTTTCTCCATTATTTATAGCTTTTACTATAGCTGTCCTTATTTTCCCAAATTCTTTCAGATCATTTTTAAAATATTCTTTACAATTATTATTGAATATTCCCTTATATTCTTTTTTGGTATATCCTGTTAATTCATAGTAGTAATCATTTGCCCAAACTAAAGTAAATTCATCATCCAATAAATGTTTGCTTATACTTACTTCTAATGAACTTGTAAGCATATTATATTCTTCATTCAAGCTCTTTAGTTCCTTAGTGATTTTACTGATCATACACAGTCTCCTTTTTTGGCTGTAAGAAAAATTTTTTTATAAAAAAACTATATTTTACAATATTTTTTATCAAAATACAAATATATTTTTGGATTATAGATATATAATGAATAATAACTTTTTTTTAGAAAAAAGTCAAGTATTACTCATTAATATAATATTAATCATGTTATTTTCAAAATAATAATTATTAAATTTAATAAAAAAACTGACTCATAAACAGTTGAAATATTTCTAAATTTTCTCTGTTTTTAAGTCAGCTTTATATTTTATTCTTTATTTAGATATAAGTCCTTTAACTCCTCCTGATATTAATAATGTTACATCTTTAAGTACTTTTGGAAGGGAAAAAACTCCTGAATAAGCTATATATCTAGGTTCCCATTGAGGATAAAATTTATTTTTAAATAACTTAAGTCCTTGAAAATTATAAAAGCTCTCTCCATTTTTAAATACAAATAAGCCTATTTTATTCCATACAGGAGCAATATCTCTGTTTTCCATACCAGAAAGAGGTGCCATTCCAAGGCTAAATCTTTCATATCCCTCATCTTTTGCCCAAAGTATTATATAAATAAAAAGATATTCCATAGTTCCACTGATACATGACTTTAAATATCTCATAAGATCAACTGCTATTTTTTCTTTGGATTCAGTTACCATTATATTTGCAAAAGCTACAATCTCGTTATCTTTTTTTAGTACAGCTATTGGAAAATTATTCAAGTATTCCTCATCAAAGTATCCCAAAGAAAATCCTTTTTCTTTAGCTTTTTTACTTCCCAGCCATTCTTCAGATACTTCTCTCAATCTTTTCATATATTTTATCCCTTCTCCTTTTGGGATAACTTCAAATATCATATTCTCCTTATTAAGTTTGTTATATGTGTATCTTATATTTTTTCTTTGAGGAATATTAAGAGTAAATTCTTTTAGATCAATTACTCCTTCCTCTCCTATTTTCAAAAAATTTAATCCAACATCAAGATAGTAGTCTAGATAATCTTTAGAAACTTCATAGAATACAGGCTGCTTATTATTTTTTCTGCATAATTCATAAAATTTCCAGATAGAATCTCCTGCCTTTTCAGTTTTTCCAACAGGATCTCCCATAGCTATATAACTTTTTCCACTTTTGCCATACATTATAAAACTTTCTTCTTCATCTTCAAATATAACTTTTTTATCATTTAAAAGCACCAGATTTCCTTCTGGATTATCTGAAAAACAGAGACAGTTTTTAACTTTTTCAATTACATCTTTACTGTTTGTTTCAATTATTTCATTTGCAGGAGCAAAAAGTTTCCATACAGCGAATATAATAAGAGTAGCTGATATCCCTATAGTAGTTCTTAAAAAACTTGGAAATTCTTTATTAAAGGCTACTTTCCACCATATTTCATTCATATAATCTGACTTACTATATGCAAAAAAGCCTATATAGAGACTTGAAATAGCAACTAAAAATATCATTACTATCCAATTAAGTGTGAATTTTTCATTTATTATTGATGTTTTTCTATAAAAATATTTTTTTAATGGAATAGTTACAGCTAATATTATTCCCAGGAAAAAAGCTTCCTCATAGTCCAAACCTTTTAATAATGAAAGAATTATTCCTGCTCCAAGAAAGATTATTGTCATATAATATGCTCCATTGAGCCTCTTTTTTATTCCATAAGCAAGTATAAGAAGAACTGCTCCAGTTATACTTCCTAAAAAATGGGATATTTTGATGGTAAATACTGGAAGTATATCCTTCAATATTTTTATTCTATAAATAAGAGGGGGCATACTTCCTGATATTATGAGAACTATTCCTGCTGCAAATATCAATATAGATACAAGAAGTGGTATAAGAGAAATTATAAATTTCCCAAGAACTATTGATATATTTTTAAGTTCTCCTCTTTTCAATAATATTCTATAAATACAATATGATACAAAAGCTATCCCAAATGGAGCTATATAATATAAAAGCCTAAATATTATCAGAGCTGCTACTATTACTGATGAAGAGTAATATTTTCCCATTAAAGTAAGAAATACATAATCAAAAGCTCCTATTCCTCCAGGAAGATTACTTAATACCCCTATGATTTGTGCACTAAGAAATATTGGAAAAAATTTAACAAATGTAAGCAAATCACTTTGAGGAAGAAATATATATATTAATCCTGATACAAGTAGCCAATCTATAAGAGATATCAATACTTGAAATATAGATATTTCAAGACTTTTCTTCTTTAAGAATACTTTGTGAGATGAATATGATATTGCTATTATTAAAAGAATAATTCCTATTTCTCTAGTTGTATCAAAATAAAAATTGAATCTTGTCAAATCTACTGGCTCAAATGTTAAAAATAAACCTCCTATCCATAAAAGCCCAATCCAAAAACTTACATAGCAAAATTTTATTACTTTTACTATACTTTTGTAGGGAACATTCCAAAGAGAATATAAATTAATTCTCAATCCTGAGCCTGTAAGTCCTGAAAGACCTATGGAGTTAGCAAATGCATAACTTATAAAAGAAGTGAATATTATTTTTAAATTTGACAACTGTAATTTTTCATTTTTAAATGCCAGCACATCATACATAGTCAGCAGAAAATAGTCAATTATTACTATCCCTATTCCAAGTATTACATATCCACTATTTATAGATCTTAATGATTCTTTTATATCTTTTATGCTGTATACTTTCATTTCTTTATGAATAAAATATATTACTACACAGAATATCCCTATTTCAAGTAAGTATTTAAGTTTGTCGTATCTGCCTCTGTTATACATATTTTTTCCTCCTAGTTTTTATACCTATTATAGGTATTAGAAAAAAATTATATTATCCTTTTTAAAGGAAAAAACGTTATGACCAAGATATGTTTTTTCTAAATATTTAAAAAAGAGGTTTATTCTTGAATAAAAATAAAATTTTAGAGTTTTCAATTATAAACTCTTAAAATTTAAAGTATTTTCAAGGATTTCCCTCTTTTTATTTCCATTTTTTAAATTAATAATCTAAATTTTTATCTTTATATATTTTTTTATATCTTTCTTATCAAATTTAAATATAGGCATTCCACTTGAATATGGAGCTATTTCATAATGAGGATAAAGGAATACTACATTATCTCCCTGAAAATACATAACTGTATTTTTTATATTTGCTTCAGCATTTTCAAAAAATAATACCTCTTTACCTTCGCTATTCAGAGCATATCTGCTTCCATTATTTTCTTTGCTTTTAGCTATAATATCGTTCATCTTCATGTTAAAATGTTCTTCTGCATTTTCATCAAATATCACATCATAATCAAGCAAAGAATAATCTTTTTTACTTATATTGTATGTTTCAACAGTAGTAATTCCATGAGCTCCTCCCTGATACACATATGTAGTTATAATCAGAGAAAGAATATTAAAATTATTTTCTTTTATTTCATAATTCATCTTTGCCTCTATGGGCATTTCTTTTGTTCCAATATCTGCTGAACTAACTATATTCTCTATTATTATTCTTGCAGTTTCTTGAAGAGAAAGATTCAAATAAGAGATATCTTCATTTTCCACTCCTTTTATCTGTGGTATAACAATATCATAATTATATTTTTCCATATTCTCTTTATACTCAAGTTTTTCTACATTAGAATTATCTTTAACTGCAGTCTTTCCATTTTCACATGATATAAAAAAGAAAACAAGCAGCAGCAATCCTAAAAAACTTTTCATCTTTTTCATAAATTTACACTCCTACACTTTTCAAAATAATAATATAATACATTTTATCATATGCCTAACTTTATGTAAATACAAAGTAAAATTTCCTATTGTTCCCTTTGAAATAAAACAATGCTATTTTTGCCTAAATTACTCATAAATATATAGGCATCTTTTTATTTTATAGAAAACTAACAATTCATAATCTAAAAATAGAATTTAAAAGTTTTCTCCCTTAATATTATTTTTATTTTTCTTTTGATCTTCTTACATTTGAAATTTTTCCTTGACACATTAATCTCCCCAAGATTATTTTATTTTGTATTCTTAATTTCTTTATAAATATAATATAGTATATTAATCTCTAAAAGAAAATATTTTGCTAAAATATTATTTTTAAAATTTATTACTACAAAATTTTCTAGTCTTAAAAATAAATTTTTTCTTTTCTTCAGTATATAAGTATATATTAAGGCTTTTTTTATAGAAGAATATAGGATTCTTATATTGTATTTAGCAGTTGTTTTTTTTTATGATTGCCTTTATAATATAATAATGAAAATGAAAAAGGAGAGATTTCTTTATGTTTAAAAAATTATTTATGATTTTATTAAGTTGTACAATACTTTTTTCTGCATGTTCAGATGATAAAGCAGAAACTTCAGCAAAAGCTGTGAAAGAAAAACTTATAATTGCTCAGGATGGAGAACCTAAATCATTAGATGTTCATCAGGGAAATGATGGTTTTTCATTAAGTGCCAACAAACTTATTTATTCAAGGCTGGTAGAATCAGATGGTGATATGAATATTCTGCCTGGACTAGCAGAATCTTGGAAGCAAATAGATGATAAAACTATGCAGTTCAAATTGAGAAAAGGAGTAAAATTCCATAATGGATATGATTTTACTGCTGAAGATGTTAAATTCTCATTTGATAGAATGGCTAACTCACCTAGAATAGCTTTTGTTCTTCCTCCTATTGAAAAAGTAGAAGCTGTTGATGATTATACTGTAAATATTGTTACTAAAACACCATTTGGACCATTGCTTGCACATCTTTCTCATCCTGCATTAGGAATTGTAAGTAAAAAACTTATTACTGAAAATGAGCAAAGTTTTAAAGATCATCCTGTTGGTACTGGAAGTTATAAATTTAAAGAATGGATACCTGGTGACAGTCTGACTCTTGAAAAAAATGAAGATTATTTTGATAAAAAAAATGGGCTCAAATACATAGTATTCAAAAATATTGTAGAAGCTTCAAACAGAACTATTGGATTAGAAACTGGAGAAATAGACATCTCAATAGCTGTAAGTTCTGTAGATGAGAATACTATAAAAAATAATCCTAAACTTCAGCTTATTACAAAGCCTTCTATTTCTTATTCATATGTTGGAATGAATACTCAAAAAACTCCATTAAATGATATAAGAGTCAGAAAAGCTATAAACTATGCTGTAGATAAACAGGCTATTGTCGATGTAATCCTCAATGGAAGTGGTAAAATAGCTACCTCTCCTATCGCTCCAGGAGTTTTTGGGTTTACTGATAAAACTAAAAACTATGAATACAATGTAGAAAAAGCTCGTGAATTGATGAAAGAAGCTGGATATGAAAACGGATTTAAAACAAGTATTTTAGTATTTGGAGGAGAAGCTAATACTCAAACTGCAGAAATACTTCAAGCCTATTTAAAAGAAATTGGTATTGATTTAAGAATAGATGTGGTAGAAGTCAGTGCTTACTGGGATGCTACAGAAAAAGGAAGACATGACCTTTTCCTAGGTTCATGGGGAGTCGTGACTGGAGATGCTGATTATGGACTTTATGCAATGTATCACTCATCTGCAAAAGGTGGAGCTGGCAACAGAGATTTCTATGAAAATCCAAAAGTTGATGAACTTTTAGATAAAGCTAAAATGGCTACTGATCCTGAAGAAAGAAAAAAACTTTATGAAGAAATTCAATTATTAATAGTGGATGATGCACCTGATATCATGCTTTATAACAGAATATTAGCTGTTGGTGCTCAAAAGAATATAAAAGGATTAAATATCCATCCAGTTACTCTTCATGATTTCAGCACTGTTTATATTGAAGATTAATCTGTAAATTGGAGGAAACAGATGTTAGATGACAATGTTAAAACTCAAAAAATGGTAGAAATAGCCAAAATGTATTATGAGGAAGATCTTACTCAAAATGATATAGCAAAACGATTAGGAGTATCTCGTCCTCTTGTGAGCAAAATGCTTGCTGATGCAAAAGCAGCTGGTATAGTTACGATTCAAATAAATTCTCCATTTGTAAGTAATGAATTTCTTATGGAAGAGATCAAAAAAAAATATGATATTGAAGGTGGAATGGTTATTCCTCAAGCAGATACAGATTATCTTACTGATCAGGTAATATTAAATAATATAATATCATATATAAGTAATAATCTGAAAAAATATAGGAAATTTGGACTTGGATGGGGAAAAAATATTGGTGACCTTGTTCAAAAACTCGAAGTTTCAGAAAAAAAAATTGAACTTGAAGGTTATGTATGCCCTTTAGTAGGTAATATTTCTATGCCTACTAAAGATTTTCACTCAAATGAACTGATAAGAATATTTTCTCAAATGACTTTTCTCAAGCCATATTATCTCTTTGCTCCTGCATTTTTAGCTACTGAACAGGAGAAAAATCTGTTTATGAATATTGAAAATTATAAAGATATAAAAAGATTATGGGAAAAACTTGATGTAGCTATTTTAAGTATTGGAAATCATCCATCTGTTCCTGACCTTGCCACAGCTTCAAGATTTGGAAATAATCTCCAAAAAGAAAAAGCCATTGGTAATATTCTTTCATATTATTATGATATAAATGGTAATTTTATAACTGGAGATAATGATTTCTCCATTGAAATCCCTTTGGATGACTTAAAAAAAATAAAACATGTAATAGGTATATGTTCTTCAAAAACAAGTAAGGATGCTGTTATTGGAGCTTTAAAAACTGGTATTATAACTTATCTAGTGATAGATGAAAATACAGCTAAAGAAATAATATAATAAAATTATAAAAAATAAATTTTTTATAACATCTTAAAATCTAAATATTTAGCTCATGATATTTTAAAAAAAAATTAAAAATATTATTGACAGAAAAAATAAAATATGATATAAAATTAGCAGAATATCGCCTGCCTAGTGTGCGATCAAGAAATGACTAGGCCTTTTTATTTTTTTGAAAAATAGAAATCTAGTATCTTTTTTTCTTGATCTCATTTATATATGAAATTTTTTCAGAATCAATAAAAATTTAAATATATCTTTTGTATAAACCCCTATTTATTCTAAATTTAATA
Organism: Fusobacterium sp.; assembly: GCF_032477075.1. Taxonomy (NCBI): domain Bacteria; kingdom Fusobacteriati; phylum Fusobacteriota; class Fusobacteriia; order Fusobacteriales; family Fusobacteriaceae; genus Fusobacterium; species Fusobacterium sp. The sequence goes on from NZ_JAWDXO010000006.1 coordinate 95,614, forward strand.
TTTCTATTACAAAATTATTATAATTATTTAATAAAAATAAAGGATTTTTTATATTGTTTTTAGAATAAACTTATTAAAATATCAATTAAAACAGGGGAGTTTTTTTATGAAAGTTTTTTTATTCTTTTTAATCTGTCTTTTTGGATTATCATTATTTTTTATTGGAATATGTATTTATTGTTTTGAATTTTTGATATTTTTTTAGTACTAAAAATTCAAAATTTATTATCTTTATTCTGATTAATTTTTATACTATCATTCAATTATTTTGTAATTTATGTAAATTTTCTGATATTTATTCAAAATAATTATCAAAGAAAAAATAAAAATCATTTTATAAACAAATATATACTAAATTTAAGTTTTAGTGTATATTTTTTGATGCAAAAGATGTTAAAAAAGATAATAATAAAACTTTTATTAAAATCTTTAGAATTAAAAGATTATTTTTTATAGAAAATAAAATATATTTCATCTAATAGATCACAACTAAAAAATACCTCAAATACTATTTTCAGTATTCAAGGTATCTTATTCTTTTTATTCTTTTATAATTCTTTTATCAATATACTTTTGTATTTCTGGCATTACAAATTCATGGAAAAGCTGTGGTGCATACTCAATTATAGGTGACATTCTTTTTAGCACCATTTCTTTTGTAGCACTGAACTTCTTCCATGTATGTCCATCCGAAGTAAGATTCTGTATAAATCCCTGAAATCTATCAAAAGTATTAGCAAACTTTGCTTCTTTAGTTTCCATATTCTCAAATTCAAGCCATAGCTTCATGAATTCTTTTTCTTGCTCTTCTGGAAGCATTCCATATATCTTCTCTGCACTTTCTAATTCTGCACGCCATTTAGTCTGTTTGTTGTAATCTGAAAACGCAGGAGTATCTCCTGCATATATCTCAACAATATCGTGTATAAGTACCAGTTTAAGAACTTTTTCCATATCTATTTCACCCAGATTAGAATACTCTTTCAAAGTTATTGCACATAGAGCCATATGCCAACTATGTTCAGCATCATTTTCCCTTCTATTTAAATCTCCTAATACAATAGATTGTCTTAAAATACTCTTCACTTTATCTATTTCTATTAAAAATTGAACTTGATCTGCTAATTTTCCCATTTTTACCTCATTTTCTTAAAATACTATTTTTTTATAAAAATCATTTCTTCATCTCTGTCATTAGTAAGTATTAATTTATTTCCATCTTCTTTTATTGTTTTTGCACTTTTCAAAAGAGTAAGATATTGATCTTCTACTATCATTTTATCTCTAGGTCCAGCCATTCTAGTTGTAGCTAAAGCTCCTATATTTATACTTCCATTACTTATATCTGCTTTTCCAAAGAATCTATTTATTCCAGCAAATCCAAATATTCTTCCTTCTTTATCAAATCCAATTGTCAAATTATTTTCTACAAAAAGGTTAGTAAGCACATATTCATTACCAGCTACATTTTCAAGTGATACTTCTACAGGAACTTCTACTTTAACTGGTGTAGAACTACATCCAACTAATAGCATCAAAGTTGCTAAAAAGATAAATATTTTTTTCATTATTAAACCACCTCGTATAATTTTTTGTATCTTTTATAAAATTATACAACAAATAAATGGTTCTGTACAGATTAACAAAATATATTTTATCTCATATTTCATTATTTATTATCTCTATAAAGGAATAAATTTCCAAGAAAAATATTATAAAATTATATAAATAAAATGAGCCAGCAATAGATTTTTGAAAATATCAGAAAAAATTATCTAAAATGAAGGTGCTGTCTTATTAATTAATAGAATTATATTTTTATCATCTAATTCTGCTACTTATGATACTAAACATTTCAATAATATATTTATTTTCATATAAATTTCCTAAAAACAATATTCCTTTTTTAATTTATTCTCTTATATTTTGCTTTGCTCTCTTTATTTGATGAATACAAACAATTTATTACCTTTATTAAAATATTCTTTTTTTCCTAACTATTCCTTAAATTAGATTTAAAAAATCAATTTTTATATTCTAAAATTTATATATTTATTTATGTAATATATTATTGCATAAGCACAATTTATAGCATATAATTATATCAGTAATAAATTCTTGAATATGTTGCTTCTCAGTAATGTATATACCAACTAATTTTCTTCTAATAATTTTTTATTTGACCAGATAAAAAATATATTGGAAGGAACCCCAAATTAGGAATCTGTTAATTTAAAATGAAAACTAGCTCTGAAAAGTTGAAAAGGTATAAAAAGTGCTTTTAGAAAATTTCTATCCTAAAAAAGAGTATCACAAAAA
>NZ_JAWDXO010000007.1 GCF_032477075.1 Fusobacterium sp.
TTCAGAAAAAATGTTACAATTTAATAACTAAAAAATAAAAAGTATGCCTTAAAATAATAAAGAAAGGGAAGAATTCCTTTTAAGGCATACTATTTTTATGAATAAGATAATTTTAAAGATTGGAGTGATTCATATTTATAAGAAAAAAGATATTATATTGACAGGATTTGCTTTATTTGCAATGTTATTTGGAGCAGGAAATCTAATATTTCCTCCTATGGTAGGATATGTAGTAGGAGATAAATGGATGTCAGCTATGGCAGGATTTTTTATAACTGGAATAGGATTTCCTCTTCTTGCTATATTGTCATCAGTGCTAGCTGGAAAAGAATTAGATGATTTTGCTGATAAAGTATCACCTCTATTTAGTAAAATATTTAATATTATTTTAATTTTAGCTATTGGGCCTTTTCTTGCTATACCTAGAACAGGGGCTACAGCTTTTGAATTAATGCTTCTTCCTCATATAAGCAATGAAAATCTATATAAGTATGGATTTTTAGCTTGTTATTTTATAATTGTATTTTTATTTTCTATAAAAGCTAATGCAGTAATAGAAAGAATTGGAAAAATTCTTACTCCAATATTATTAATAATATTGGCAGTTATAATTATAAAAGGAATATTTTTTCCAATAGGAGAACTATCAGTTAAAAATGTTAATAATACATTTAGATATGGATTTTATAATGGATATCAAACAATGGATACTCTTGCAGCTATAATATTTTCAAGTATAATTTTGAAAGCTATTAGAAATGGCAGAAATCTTACTGAAAAACAGGAGATGAAATTTTTAAGTAATTCAAGTATGATAGCCGTTTGTGGACTCTCAGTTGTATATGGAGGACTTTTGTATATAGGGGCTACCTCCTATGGAGTATTACATAGTAGAGGAACAACTCAGCTTCTTACAGATATAGTAAATAAATTATTAGGAAAGGGAGGGAATTTAGCTTTAGGAATATGTGTAGCAGGGGCTTGTTTGACAACAGCAATAGGGCTTACAGCTACAGTGGGAGATTACTTTAGTAACTCTTTAAAGATTTCATATGGGAAGATAGTTACTGCGACAGTCTTATTGAGCTATATTTTTGCTGGATTTGGAGTGGATACAATAGTGAAAATATCATCTCCGATACTTACATTTCTTTATCCAATAGCAATAGTTTTGATATTACTTAATTGCTTCAAAAAATATATTTCATCAAATGAAATTTATCTTGGTGCTGTAATAGGAGCAGGAATAGTAGGTTTTTTTGAAATGACTCAAACTCTTGGATTAAATCTTCAATTCTTGAATAAAGTATATGTAAAGTTACCATTACAAACTTTTGGACTTGCATGGATAATGCCAAGTTTAATATTTGCTGCTGTTTTTAGTATTATCTTTAAAAAGAAGTAATAAAGTTCATTTTTCGTACTGTTTTCAAGTAATTTTGTTTATAAAGGAAATTAAGTTGTATGTTTTCTAAATGTATTATAAGATATGGTATAAACCTTTTAAGTAAAAGGAGTGGAAGTATGGATTATAAAATTTTAGTATGTGGGATTTTGTTATTGATAAGCCTTCTTTCAATAAGAGTAACAAAAAAAGTACAGATTCCCTTACTTATAATGTTCCTTTTTATAGGAATGGCAGCAGGATCAGAAGGAATTGGAAAAATAGAGTTTGATGATGCAAGGCTGACTCAGAATATAGGGAATTTTGCATTATTATTTATACTTTTTGCAGGAGCTTTAGAAACAAAAAAATCAGATGCCATGATGGCACTTTACCCCAGTGGAATATTAGCAACAGCAGGAGTTTTTCTTACAGCAGTATTGGCAGCTTTTGCAGCATATATGATAACAGATTTTACTCTAAAAGAGGCTTTTCTTTTTGGAGCAATAGTATCATCAACAGATGCAGCAGCTGTTATATCTATGCTAGGAGGTTCTAATCTGAAAAAAAGGATAAGGACAGTTATAGAGATAGAATCAGGAAGTAATGACCCCATGGCATATGCTCTTATCCTTTTTGTTTTATCAATGTTTCAGGCTGGAGATTCAAATATTTTTATGAGTATTTTATTTCTTATTCAGCAGATAATAGTTGGAGCACTTATGGGAGTGTTATTTGGAAAAATAACTCTTCCTATGGGAAGAATACTTCGTATTGAAAGAGAAGAATTTCTTACTATACACATGATTGCTGTACTGTTTATATGTTTTTCAGCAACTAATCTTATTGGAGGAAATGGATTTCTTGCAATATATCTTATGGGAATAATAGTAGGAAATGAGAGATTTGATTTTAGAATGAATACTATCAGAAATATGAGAGTAGCTTCATGGCTGATGCAGATAACAATGTTTATTATTCTAGGACTTCTTGTATTTCCCAGCCAGTTAAAAATGGTTATGATAACAGGAAGTGTTCTTGCAATAATGATAACAATTGTAGCAAGAACAATAGTTGTATTTTCTTTGATGGCACCATTTAAATATAGTAAAAAAGAAAAATTCTTTATGTCATGGGCTGGACTAAAAGGTGCTGTACCAATTATATTTTCTACAACAGCTATTACAGCTGGAATAGATAATTCACAAGGAATATTCAATATGGTATTTTACTTAGTTGTATTCTCAGTATTAATACAGGGAATGACATTGAAACCTCTTGCAAAATATTTAGGACTTGTAGAAGAAACTGTAGATGACAAAGCCAATGAGATAGATTTGGAGGAATTGGAAGAACTTTCTATTAAAAAACTTTATCTTGATAAATATTCAGAATATGTGAATAAAAAAATAAAAGATCTTCAGCTGCCCAAAAATATGCATATTATTTCTATAAGACGTGGTGATGAAGATATAATTCCAAAAGGAGATGTAATATTAAAAGCTGGAGATAAGATATTATTTTCAACTAAATAATAAATAAAAAACTGACTGACAATTAAATTTATATGTTAAGTCAGTTTTTTTATATAAAATTATAAAAAAAGAAGAAATTTTAAAGTATTTTAGAATAATTATATAAGTAAGTATTTTATAAAAAGCAAAAGGAGGGGTAAAAATGGAATTTAAAAATAAATATATTTATACCCAGCAGATGTTTAGAGAATTCATAAAATATTATAAATATAGATATCTTCATATAGGCATAATATTTCTTATTATAAGTACTATATTTTGTTTATTTATAGCTAATAAATTTGGTTTAGTAAATATAAAATTTGTTTTTTCTATGATTGGAATGGTTGTTCTTCTTTTATTGGTAAATTTTCTTTATACTTTAGAAAGTGAGATTTTATATAAGAATTCATTAGAGGAAGAAGGTATTTTGGAAACAGAAGTGGAATTTACTAATAAAATAGTTGTAAAAATAGGTAAGAATAAAAAATATTTTGATTATGAAGATATAACTTCAATTTATAATTTAAAGGGTATATGTATCTTAACTATTGGAAAAACTAATGGTATCATTTTGAAAAAGAATGGATTTTATTTGGGTGATTATGCAGATTTTTTACATTTTATAAAATCAAAATGTAATAAAGTAAAAAAATTAGGATTAATCTTACAAGAATATTAAAAGAAGCGGTTTTAACCGCTTCTTTTAAATTTAAACTTTTAATAATTCATTTCTACGTTTAAAAGCTTTGTCAACTGCAGAATAAGGAAGTTTAAATTTTCCATCATGTGGTTTTAAACATTGTATATCAAGAACCCATGTATTATTTTTTAATAACTCTACTTCAAAATCCTCCAGATTATCAAAACTAGTATGTGAAGAAGTATCACTACCAATATTTTTTTCACTGCTGGTTATGGTTTCAATAATGCTTCCTTTTTCATTGTAAAAATGATAACCATATCCATATACCTTTCCCCAACTGTTCATTATTATAAAAGAAGCAATTAGAGGGATTTCAGAAAAATAATAAATTTTTTCTTTATCTTTTTTTAAAATAATAACGGCATTTTCATATATTTGCAGTATAGAGTTATTTTTTCCATTGTAAGATTTTTTTAAAAATCCTTTTTCTATCTTTTTTTCATTAGAAGAATTAAATAATATTTCTATTAAACTATCTTTTGGATAAGTCTTATTTTCAAAGATTTTAGACATAAATTTTGAAATTAAGAAAATAATTATTAATGTTATAATACCCAAAATTACCACTAAAAAATATGCTTTCTCCCTATTCATCTTTCCCCCTTGAAACTTACAATTTATTGATGTATATAATAAAATATATCATATACTTAATTTGATTACAAGAAATCTTTCTTTCCATTTTGTCATAGAATAGTTGCATTATGTTGAAGAAAAATAAAAAAGGCATAATCTATATTTGGATTATACCTTTAAATTTATTTAAATATTATAATAAAGGTTTTCTGTTGGGAATACTTGATCACAAGTAAGGTCAACACCTAGTTTTCTTAAAGTCTGTTCATCATTTCTACTAAGAATATTAGTGCTGTGAGCCTGAGTTCCTTTTAACATATGTATTTTATCCATGGCTACTTGAGCCATTGGATTAGTTGCTGCTGAAATACTTAAAGCTATTAGTATTTCTTCACAATCAAGAGCTATATTTTTGCTTTTAAATGTTTTAGATTTTAAATTGATAATAGGTTCAAGTATAACTGGAGATATAAGAAGTATTTCATCATTTATATTTGCAAAATGCTTAATGGCATTAAGAACAGCTGCAGAAGCAGCATCCATTAAAGCTGATTTTTTTCCAGTAACAATAGTTCCATCAGATAGTTCTAAAGCAATAGCAGAGCAAATACCATTTTTATCATTATGTTCAGTTTTTAACTTAGCTAATCTTTCTCTAGCCACTGATACTACTTTTCTATCTTCTTCTTTTAAGTTTAAAGATTCCATTATCATTTGTGTTCTCTGGAAAGTTTCTTTATCTACATAACCTTTCTTATATTCACAACCAGTTTTAAAATATCTTCTTATTATTTCTTGCTTAGAGGCTTCTTTTACAACATTATCATCTATTATTCCATAACCTACCCTGTTTACTCCCATATCAGTAGGAGATTTGTACATAGATTCCTTTCCTGTTATTTTTTCTATTATTCTTTTTAATAAAGGAAAAGCTTCAATATCACGATTATAGTTTATAGCAGTTTCTCCATAAGCCTCTAGATGGAAAGGATCAATCATATTTACATCTTTAAGATCTACAGTAGCTGCTTCATATGCAATATTCAATGGGTGCTTAAGAGGGACATTCCATACAGGAAAAGTTTCAAATTTTGAATATCCTGCAAAAGTTCCTCTTTTGTATTCATGATATAGTTGGCTTAAACAAGTGGCAAGTTTTCCACTTCCAGGACCAGGGGCAGTTATAACAACTATTGGTTTAGTTGTCTCTATATAAGGATTTTTTCCATAACCTTCATCACTGACAATTGTATCTATATCTGTAGGATAACCTTTAGTTGATCTATGCTTGTATACTTTGATGCCTCGACGCTCTAGTTTATTTATAAATAGAGTTGTAGCAGGCTGATCATCATATCTTGTTATAACGACACTATTTACTGCTAACTGATATTCTCTAAGATCATCTATCAATCTGAATACATCCATATCATAAGTGATTCCAAAGTCTCCTCTGATCTTATTTCTTTCTATATCTCCAGAATATACACAGATAACAATTTCTACTTTTTCTTTTAATTTGTGTAGCAGCTTTATTTTAGCATTTTCATCGAAACCAGGAAGAACTCTTTTGGCATGAAGGTCAAATAAGAGTTTTCCACCAAATTCAAGGTATAATTTATCGAAATTATTTACTCTTTCAAGAATGTATTTTGATTGTTCTTCAAGATATTTATTATGATCAAATCCTATCTTCATTCATCTCTCCTTTAAAATTATAAAAAATAAAAAATTAATTATTTTAATTTAAACGACTTTATATTTTAACACATTTATTAAAGAATTACTAGAGATTATTTGAGTATAAAATCAATATATTTATTTAATGATTCCCTTGTATTACCATCTCTGCCCACTGTTTTGGTACTATGAAGGAGAGAACTGAGAATAGATTCTTCCACAGTTTCTATAATTGCGCGGAAAATTATATCTATCTTATTTTCATTGATTATTTTTATACTTATAATATCTTTTTCTTCATAATGATTAATTTTGTTTGCAGTAGTAAAAGCAATAACAACATCTCCACTTCCATTACCAATATGTGAACCAGTTCTGGCAAGAGAAACAGGAACTCTTTTAGAAATTCTTTTTAATTGTCTTTCATTCATAGGGATATCAGTAGCAAGAATAATTATAATAGAACCTTTTTCTAATTGTTCTTCATTTTCCAAGGCAATAATCTTATCTCCTAATTTTTTTCCATTTACTATAAGATCCTTTTTTAATCCAAAATTTGAAAGTACCATAGCTCCAACTGTATATTCTTTTTCATCTAATCTAATTATTCTTGAAGCTGAGCCAATTCCTCCCTTTAGCTGATAACAGCTCATTCCTGTACCAGCTCCTATATTTCCTTCTTGAAATTTTATATCTGCACTTTCTATAGCTTGAAAAATATGTTCCTCTTTTACATGAAATCCTCTTATATCATTTAAATAACCATCATTACATTCACAAACTACTGGATTTATAGTCCCAGCAGTTACTTTAATATCTTTATTATTTTTAAACATATATTTAATAAGAGCAGTAGAAGCAGTTCCTACACTTAGGGTGTTTGTGAGAATAATAGGAGTTTCAAGTGTTCCAAGTTCATTGATTTGCATTAAACCACAGCTTTTTCCAAAACCATTTATTACATAAGAAGAACACATAAATTTATCTTTAAATATATTTCCAGAATGGGGAAGTAAAGCAGTAACTCCAGTTTTTATTTTTCCATCATTTAAAGTAGTATGACCAACTTTTATTCCCTTAATATCACTTATAAGATTATTTTTTCCAGAAGGAAACTCTCCTATTTTTATATTTAAATTTTCTATTCCCATAGCTACCTCCATTTTACAATTATTATAATTATAACTCAAATATTAAAGTATTTGAAGTATAAATTAAAATTAGAAATTATTTAAAAAGTGTAGAAACATTAATACTGTATATTTTATTCAGAGTAAGGCAAATATATCTCATATCTATAGATATGAGAATATTATAGTTATCTATGATTCTTGAATGATAATGGTTGACAAAAGGAAATAAAAGTGGTATTATAAATTGAAAATTAATACTTTGGGAATGAGGTTCTCCCTTTGTGATAACACAAAAACCGCTTATAAGCTGATGACTTCTGCATTTTTGTAATGCAGATCATCAGTTTTTTTTATTAGTTAAAGGAGGAAAAAATGTTAACAAGTTTGGCACTTATATTTTTAGTAGGATTGATATTAGGAGCACTGTTTACAAAATTAAAACTTCCAGCTCTTTTGGGAATGATAATAACAGGAATAATATTAGGTCCATTTGCTTTGAATCTTTTAGACGATTCTATACTTTCAATATCTCCAAGTCTTAGGCAGCTAGCCTTAGTTATAATTCTTACAAGAGCAGGATTGGCAATGGATATAGAAGATTTAAAAAAAGCAGGAAGATCAGCTTTTCTTATGTGCTTTTTACCAGCATTGTTTGAAATAATAGGAACTGTACTTATAGCTCCAAAACTTTTAGGAATAACAGTACTGGAAGCAGCCATAATAGGAAGTGTAATAGCTGCAGTGTCTCCAGCAGTTGTAGTTCCAAGAATGTTGAAATTAATAGAGGAAAAAAGAGGAACAGGAAAAAGTATTCCCCAGTTGATAATGGCAGGAGCTTCAGTAGATGATGTGTTTGTTATTGTACTTTTTACTTCTTTTTTAGGGTTTGAAAAAGGAGGAGGGTTATCAGTTATAAAGTTGGTATATGTACCTATTTCAATAGCAGTTGGGATAATAACAGGAATAGTAATTGGATATATACTAGTAAAGTTCTTTAAAAAGTTTCATATGACAGATTCTGTAAAAGTAGTTATTTTATTAAGTATATCATTTTTATTATTAGAACTTGAAAAAAAAATGGGAGAAAAGATTCCATTCTCTTCTCTTATAGCAGTGATGAGTATTGGAATAGGAATTTTAAAAAATTATGATATTCTTGCAAAAAGACTTTCAGCAAAGTTTTCAAAATTATGGGTAGCTGCTGAAATTCTTCTTTTTGTATTGGTAGGAGCAACAGTAGATATAAAATATGCTATTGCAGCAGGATTTTTAGCAATAATATTGATATTAGGAGCGTTAGTATTTAGAATGGCAGGAGTTTATTTTTGTTTGTTAGGGAGCAGGCTTAATACAAAAGAAAGAGCCTTTACAATGATGGCTTATACTCCTAAAGCAACTGTACAGGCAGCTATTGGAGGCATACCTCTAGCTATGGGACTTGCATGTGGAGAATTGACATTGACAGTGGCAGTTCTTTCTATATTAGTAACTGCACCATTAGGAGCTTTTGCAATTGATTATAGTTATAAAAAACTTCTGAAACAAGGATAATAAAAAAGAGAGTTGTTCTAATACGAACAGCTCTCTTTTTTATCTATATATAAAACATCTTGGGGAAAGATTTATTTATGTTTAAAATATACCATTGTTTTATGGCAGTTCTGTTACAGATAAAAGAAATAATAATTTTTATAAAACATATTTTTTTATAGCTTTTATTACTCCATTATTATTATTACTTTCAGCTATAAAGTTAGAATGAGTTTTTAAAAGAGGATGAGCATTTTCCATGGCGAAACTGTATTTTCCTGTAGACATCATTTCAAGATCATTTAAATAGTCTCCAAAAACCATTGTTTCATCATATGATATATCAAGTTTTTTCTGAATCATCTCAACAGCTTTTCCTTTATTAGCATCAGACATCATTATATCCAGCCATATTTTTCCTGAAACAACTACTTTATATCTGTTTTCAAATTTTTTAAAATGAGTATAGCTATTTTTTTCAGAGCCTCTGAAATCACAAACAGCTAATTTTAAAATATCATCTTCTACTTTAGTAATATCATCAACTATTTGCAATTCAGTATAGTATTTTCTAAATTCTTCCATAAATTTTTCATTTCCAGGTTCTACATATGCAGATTTCTTTCCACAAAGAACTACGCAAGTTTCTTCTATTCCTCGAGAAGCTTCAATAAGTTCAATAGTTTCTTCTTTTGGAATTGTATTAATATATAATTCTTTATTTTTGTACATAACATAAGTACCATTTTCAGCTATAAAAAGTATATCATCTTTTATAGAAGCGAATCTATGGAGAAGATTATAGTATTGTCTTCCACTTGCAGCAGCAAAGATGATACCCTTTTCATTAATTTTTCTTTCAATTTTCCAAAATTCCTCATTTATATGATTGTTATCATCAAGGAGAGTTCCATCCATATCTGTAATAATCAATTTTATCATTTATATCTACCTTTCCATATAATTTTTCTCTATTTTATCATATTTAAAGAAAAAAGTTGGAAAAATTTTGATATAGAAAAAAATTTGATTTTTCATGAATGTTTTGAGAACTAAAAGTTTATATTTTGAGTAGAATGTGTATAGAAAATAATTAAACTCTGACAATCTCATATTTATATATATATTTCCTGATAAAATAAAAAGATGAAACAAGAGTAGCCAGTTCAGCAGCAGGAACAGACCACCATATACCTGTTGTACCAAATACTTTAGGAAGAACTATAAGGAATATTCCTATAAGAATAATACCTCTTAAAATAGTTATTGTAGTAGAAATTTTAACTTTTTTTACAGCAGTAAAATATCCAGCAGTAACTATATTTAATCCATTAATTATATAAGCAAAACTATAAACAGTAAGAGCATATTTTGTCATTTTAAATGTTTCTATATCATTTAAGAAAATTGATATTATTTTTTCAGAGAAAATATTAATACTTCCATAAAAAACTATTCCTGCAGCTATTATCATTAATAAGCTTATTTTTAAAGTTTTTATTACATCTGTATATTTCTTTGCTCCTAGATTAAAACTGACAATAGGTTGTATTCCTTGGCTGAATCCAATCATGGTCATAACAACAAAAGAAGAAATGTAGCCAATTATACCAAAAGCAGAAACTCCTTTTTCTCCCAGTTCTTTTATTATGACAATATTAAAAATAAATATAGCAATACCAGTAGAAACTTCTGCTAGAAATTCAGCAAAACCTATTTTAGAAATTTTTAATAAATCTTTAAAAGAATATTTTAATTTTATGAATTTTATCTTCTTAGTTTTAAATAATATATAAAAAAGAAGCATAGACATAGATGTAAGTTGTGACATTCCAGTAGCGAAAGCAGCTCCTTTTATTCCATAAGGATATACAACTACAAAAAGATAGTCTAAAAATACATTTATAATCCCTCCAGACATAACGCAAATAGCTGGATAAACGGGATTACCATCCACTTTTATATATATTTCAAGAGCATAACCAACCATATAGCAAGTACAGAATAAAATAACAACACTCATATAATCTTTTACATAAGGGAATAATACACCGCCACCACCTAAAAAATGAATAACAGGGTCTATAAATATTGTTATAAATATAGAGAGAATTATTCCAAAGGCGGCTAAAGATAGAGTTGCTGTAGTAAATATTTTATTCCCAGCTGTTCAGTCACCTTCACCAAAATGTATAGCTATCATTGTTGAACTTCCAACAGCTATCATTATTCCAACAGCAAATGTGAAGTTGATAAGAGGCATAGTAATATTTACTCCTGCAAGACCCAAAGGACCAACATATTTTCCAATGAAGATACCATCTACCATAGTATAAATAGTGAACATCCACATAGAGATTACAGAAGGTATACTATACCTCAATATGGTCCTTATTAACGATTTTTTTTCTTTCATATAAATCACTCCTTTTATTATTTGATTATATTATAAACTTTAGAACAATTCCAAGGTCAATAGAAATATGATATAATTTAGAAAGAAAAGTTTAATAACAAAGTTTTTTAGGGAGAGATTATGAAAAAATTATATAAAATTGGAGAAATAAGTAAACTTTATAATATAAGCAGTGATATATTAAGACATTATGAAAAAATAGGGTTGATCATTCCTGATGCAAGAGATGAAAATGGATATAGATATTATTCTCAAAAACAAATATGGAAATTAAATAATATAAGAAATTTAAGAAATTTAGGAGTGGGATTAAAAAAAATAACAGAATTTATGGAAGATAGAAATTTAATAAAAACTAAAGAAGTAATAGATTTTCAATTAATAAAAATAGAGGAAAAATTAAAAAAATTTTCTGAATTAAAAAAAGAACTTGAAGATAAGAGAAAAAATATAGAATATTTTGAAGAATTTAAAGAGTATGAAAAACCTGTGTTGAGGGAAATAGATAAAAGATATATTTTATATAAAAAAGGAAATTTCCATGAGGAATGGGAAATAGATTTTGAACTGAAAAAATTAAAAAAGAAACTTCCTGATGACAATGACTTTATTTTTACTGAAAGTGAAGTTGGAACCACTATTTTGAAAGAAAACTGGGAAAATGGTGAATATCTTAATTACAGCAGTACATTTGTAATAACTGCGGATAAAACAGAAAATATAATAAAAAAAGAGGTATACTTAACTTTTGTATTCAAAGGAAGCTATGAAAAAGTGAGAGAACATTATGCCTTTTTAAAAGAATACATAAAAACAAATAATCTTACTGTAACAGGGGATATAATTGAAATATATCATATAGAGATACATATTACAGATAATGAAAATGAATATGTTACTGAAATTCAAATACCTGTAAAAAAATAGTATTATTCTTTTGAAAATAATAAAAAATAGGTTATAATTGTATTAAGGGAGATGGGGTTTATTATTATTTTATGGAGGATGATGTGGAATGTGCTTAGAAGAAAATACTAAAATATTCATGGCTGATGGCTCACACAAACCTATTAAAGAAATAAGAATAGGGGATATGGTAATGAGCGACTCTGGAGAGTCTAAAATAGTAAGAAATGTGTGGCAGGGAAGAGAGGAACACATGATGTGTATAGAACTAAAAAATGGTTCAAAAGTTACACTTACAGAGAATCACCCTATAAAAACTGTATCTGGAATGAAAAAAGCAAAAGAAATAGATGAGAATGATGAAATATTAATAGTTTATGGAGATAAATTTAAAATAGCTTCAATAAGCTGTATTGAATATAATGGAAGAGTATACAATTTAGATATTTCTGGAAATTTTATGATGGCTGAAGGTATAGCTGTTGGAGATTTTGAAGCACAAAATAAAATATAGCAATAAAAAAGACTGTAAATAAAGAATAAATTATCTACAGTCTTTTTTAATTAGATGATTATTTTAACTTTTCAACCCATGCAGCTATTCTTTCATCAGTCAGATTGCTTTGGTTATTTTCATCAATAACAAGTCCTAAGAACTCACCATCATCTGCACCTTTTGAATCTGAGAATGAATATCCATCAGTAGAAGTTTTTCCTACAAGAGTGATTCCTTTACCTTTTATTTCATCATAGATTATTCCTATTCCGTCAACAAAAGTATCTCCAAATCCTTCTTGATCTCCTACACCTATCAAGGCTATTTTTTTTCCAGTAAGATCCATTGTTTTTAATTTATCAAGAGGATCAAACCAGTCATCTTGAAGATCTCCCATACCCCATGTAGATGTAGCCAGTATAGCAAGATCATAGTCTTTTATTTTATCAATATCAGATGCTGGCATAACATCTGCATTTAATAATTTTCCTACTCTTTCAGAAATATCTTGAGTAACCCCAGTTGTACTTCCATAAAAAATTCCAGTTTTCATAATTATAACTCTCCTTTTTTCATTTTATTTTTTCTGCTAATAGAATTATAAAACATTTTATTTTGAAAATCAAGATATTTTTAAATAAAATAATTTTAAAGAAAAATAAAATTTAATTTTAAGAGATAATTAAAACTTAGTAAATAAAACTATAAAAACTAGAGAAAAGTTTTTAAAAAGATAGTAGAATATATTACATATAAAAAAAGGTATAAAGAAAGGGAAAAACTCTTAAAATTTAAAATAGTTTTCAATAAAAAATGTTATAATAAAAAAAATTAGATTTATAAGGACTGGTGAAAAATGAAAATAATAAAGATAGTAAAAAAGAATCATGTATTTGAGATATTGTTGATAATATTTTTTCTTTTTTTATCATTTATATGTTTAAATTTTATAGGAGATATACCTTTAAAAGAAAAATTTACAGATTATTCAAGAATATCAGATTTGATACAGCTTTTAAAAGTAGAGGTAGTAACTGAAAATATAAATATGTCTCTTATTTATGCTTATAAAAGATATATCATATTGTTTTTGGGAAGTGGATATTTAACATATTTGATACTTCTTACCATACTTTTTCATAAAACTTGTAAAGAGAGCATACTATACATTGGTTCTCTTTATTTTTCTTTTGCAATAGGAACAGAAATTTTAAGTTATGTACTTCCTTTTGATAATTGTAAGGTATTCCTTACTATTTTAAGTTGGATCTTTGTATTTTGTGGGTATATAAGATTTATAAAATATTTTTGGGAATTACTTTTTAATAAAAAATCAAAAGTTATAGACATAATCAATCTTGTTCTTATTATTGCAACAGTTTTTCCTCTTTCACTTGCTATTAAAGAATTTCAGACTATATATTTTACAGAAAATTTTATGAGTTCTACTTTAGGATTACAAATATTTTTTGATTACTTTAAAAATGGATTCATTGTTATAATAATGATATTCAGTTTTATTTCAATTTTTTATAATAAGAATAAAAATAAGAAAAAAGAATCTCTTTATTATTTTATACTTTTTTCAATTCAGCTTTTATGCAGTATATATATTTACAATGAACTTAATTTATATGGAAATTTTGAATTTATGGCTCATTTTATGCTCAATATACTTTTTGTTCATGTACAACTTGAGGATATCAAGCTTACAACAGATAATCAGTTTTTTCGAACTATAAATTTTAATGTAATAAGGATATTGATAACTTTTATAACTATAAGTTATTTTATAAAGAAAAATATACTTACAGGATATGTTACTGGGATGCTTGCAATAATCATATCTGTAGAAATTATCTCTTTTGTTTTTTTATTTTTTTCAGAGCAGGAAGAGGTAAATTTTGATAATTTTTTAAATAAATTGAAAGGAATTGAATCTTTAAATGAATTTTATATTTTTCTTGAAGATGGATATACAAAAATATTTAGGCTTATAGAATTTAAAATGACAATATTTGATCTTGATTTTGATACTAGTGAATATGAAGATGAGCCACTAATAACTTTTTCTCCAATTTTTGAAGGGAAGAAATATGATGTGAGGATAAAAATACAAAATAGAAATAAACTTTTAGGTTTTATTTATATAAAAGACCCACGTATGCTGTTATATAGGAGAAAACTTAAAAATTTAAAAAAACTTACTTTAGAAACAGCTCCTGTAATCGAAAATCTTTTGCTTAAAAATCTTCAGATACATCATTATAAAAAAATAGAAAAAGAACTTAATAAAAAAATAGAGGTTTTGGAAAAGGACTTATTTTACATAAAAGAATTAGCTGGTCTTATGGAAAAAGTTGATGATAGGAAAAAAATTGAAATACTAGGTATTATAAGAGCAAAACTCACTGGAGACAGCGGAGGTGAAAAATAATGAAATTTCTATTTTATGGAGATGATTTGTTTTTTTACCTTTTAAAAGAAACTTTTACTTTTGATATTGGAAGAGTAGAAAATTTTGAAAAAGGTTTTCCAGAAGAAACTGTACTTATAACTGATAATAATATTTTTAATATTGAAAATATATCTTTTGATAATTTAAAGAAAATATATATTTATTCAGACAGAGTAGAAACAAAATTTTTAAAAAGATATAGTGATTTTATAAACAAGATATCCTTTCATGGAAGAGATGAGTATATATTTTTTGAGAAATTCTTTATAGAAAAATTAGATAAAGTAAAGTTAGATAAGCGAAATAAAGTTATATTGTCTGATAGCTTTAAAGATGTAGTAATCCCTATGGAAGATATTGAATATTTTTCATATGACAGGAATCAGAAAAAATCTTTTGCTATTGTTGATGGAAATTCATATTTTCTGAAAAAATCTCTAACAGAAATTGAAAAATTTATGGAAGACTCAGATTTCATAAGAATTGAGAGGGGAATAATTCTTAATATAAAGAAGATAAAGGAGATAGATTACAAAGAGGAATATGTAATGACAAATAGCGGACAAAAAATATATCTAGGAAGAAGTATACTTAAAAAAATAAGTGAAAATTATTTTGAGGATTTTTATAGATTATAATAAAAATAAATTTTGAGGAAAAAAATAAAGTTTTTGGGAAATAAATGGTTGTTTTTGTTCTTTTTTAATATTATTAGGCTTGGATTGATATATAATTATCTCAAAGTTAAATAAAAATATCATGGGAGATGGTTATATGTCTGTAAAAGATATGGAATTAGAAACAAAATTAACTCATGGATGTCATACTCCAGATAGTGAAACAAGATCACTCACTTCACCTATATATCAGACAGCAACATATGGAGCTGTTACTCAAGAGCATTTTGAAGATATGTGTTATAACTGGGGACATGTATATACCAGAGAATCAAATCCTACAACTGACGAACTTGCAAGAACTCTTGCTTTAATAGAAGGATGTGAAACTGGAGTAGTAACTTCTTCAGGAATGGGAGCAGTAACTTCTATGTTTTTCAGTCAAGTAAAAAGTGGAGATCATATAATTTGTGCAAATGGAATGTTTTCTCATACAACACTTTTTGTAAAAGAATGTCTTATGAATTTTGGAGTAGAAGCAGATTTTGTAGATGCTAGAGATTATGAGAATGTAGAAAAATGTTTAAAATCAAATACAAAAATAGTATACATAGAATCACCTTTAAATCCTTCATTGAGACTAGTAGATATAGAAAAAATAGCCAAATTAAAAGAAAAACAAGATTTTATATTTGTAGTTGATTCTACATTTGCTCCAAATCCTATACAATATCCAACAAAATTAGGAGCAGATCTTGTTATTCATAGTCTTACAAAATTTCTCAATGGCCATGGAGATGCAATAGGAGGGGCAGTTCTTGGAAAAAGAGAACTTATTCATAAAATAAAATGGCCCTCTATGCCTTGCTTTACAGGAGCGTGCCTTGCCCCAATGACAGCATGGCTTATTCTTAGAGGAGTAAGAACACTTGATATGAGAGTAGAGAGACATTGTAAAAATGCTTTAGCAATAGCTGAATTTTTAGAAAATCATCCTCTTATTGAAAATGTGAATTATCCTGGATTAAAATCTAGTCCAGATTATGAATTATGTCAGAAACAGATGAATGGAATGGGTGGCGGAATGCTTTCATTCACTTTGAAAAAGGCTGGAACTAATGAAGAAAGAGTTGCTATGACAAAAAGATTTATAAATAAAGTAAAGCTAATTACAATAGCTACAAGTCTTGGAGAAGGACATACTCTTATATCTTTATATGATGGGGGACTTGTAAGAATAGCAGTGGGACTGGAAAAAGATACTGATCTTATAGCAGATTTAAGAGATGCATTGAATAAAATAAATGAGGGGGAGAGATAATTATGAACGATAGATTAAAAAAATTTATGATAGTATTTATGATTGGATTTGCAACTACAGCTATGTATAGTTTACCTTATATGAAATCAGTATTTTATGATCCAATGAGAGAAGCTTTAAGCCTAAATCATAAACAATTGGGGAATTTATTAAGTATATATGGAATAGTAGCAACAGTTTCTTACTTTCCAGGAGGATGGCTTGCAGACAAGTATTCAGCTAAAAAACTTGTTTCTTTTTCACTGATATCAACAGGAATTTTAGGTATGTGGATGGCAATGGCACCAAGTTATCCTATTCTTTGCATGATTTTTTTTCTATTTGGGATAACTACTATTCTTACATATTTTGCTGCAATAATCAAAGTAATAAGAATGCTTGGAGATAGTTCAGAACAGGGAAGATTATTTGGACTTTATGAAGGATTTGGAGGAGTGGCTGGAACTGTACTTTCATTTGGAGGATTATATTTCTTCTCTAAATTTGAAAATATAATAGAAGGATTTAAAGCTGCAACTATAATGTATTCAGTTTGTTCAATGGTATGTGGAGTAATTCTTTTTCTGATTATAAAGGAAAGAGAGGTAGAGAAAAAAGAACAGGTAAAATTTACAAGTTTAATACAAGCTGTAAAAATGCCTAAAGCATGGTTGATAAGTGCAATTATTTTCTCTGCATATATGGTATTTTCAAGCCTTACTTATCTTAATCCATATATGACAGAGATATTTAAGATGTCTATGGCATTGGTTTCATTTGTTGCTATCTGCAGAACATATGTTATTAAATTTATAGCTTCTCCTTTAGCAGGAGTAATAGCAGATAAAATAGGTTCATCAACAAAATGTCTTTTTGGAGGATTTATTTTAGTAACAATAACACAAGCAGTATTTTTAATAACTCCAGGAAACCCATCATTAGTTTATGTAGCACTTGTAAATATGCTTGTTCTTACGATATTGATGTTCGCTTTCAGAGGAATTTATTTTGCAACAGTAGATGAATCTAATATTCCTATCAATGTAACAGGAATAGTAGTAGGATTTGTATCAGTTATTGGATTCCTTCCAGATGCTTTTTATTATACATTAGTTGGAAGCTGGTTAGATAAATATGGAAATACAGCTTATAAATATGTTTTTTCACTTTCTTTAGCTTGCAGCATTTTAGGAATAATTGCATCTTATGCACTATTAAGAATAGTGAGCAGGGAGAAAAAAAAGGAATTATAAACCAGTAGTGGTACTATATTAAATAAGACAAAAGGAGGAGAGAAATTATGGAGTTTTTAGATTATATTTTAAAAATACATAGAGAAATCTTCTTCTTTTCCTGTGAACATATATTTCTGTCTTTTATATCTATTATAATGGCAGTAATTATAGGAATACCAACAGGGATAATTATAACTTATTATGAAAAAGCAAGAAAAATAATACTTGGAGCAATAAATGTTATACAGGCAGTGCCAAGTATGGCTCTTTTTGGTTTTTTAATTCCAATAATTGGAATAGGGAAACTTCCAGCAATAATAATTGTTGTCCTTTACTCACTTCTTCCAATAGTTAAAAATACATATATAGGATTAGATGGAATAAGTCCACTTACTATTGAAGTTGCAGAAGGAATAGGAATGACAAAATATCAAATACTGCAGAAAGTTCAGTTTCCATTAGCTCTTCCAGTAATAATGGGAGGAGTCAGAATAGCAGTAGTAACATCTGTAGGACTTATGACTATAGCTGCTTTTGTAGGAGCTGGGGGATTAGGTTATCTTGTATTTTCTGGAATAAGAACAATAAATAATTACCAAATATTAGCAGGAGCCATACCAGCATGTATATTAGCTTTGCTGATAGATTATCTTACTGGAGTTTTAGAAAAAGCCATTATTCCAACTGGAATACAGCTCAATAAGAAAAGGTCTATTTTTAATAATAGAAAAAAGAAAAGAATATTGGCAGTAGCAATGTTTGCTGGAATATTTTTTACAGTAATTTTTTCTGGAATGGTAACAATGTATAAACCTGCAAGTAAAAAAGTTATTGTTATGGGAAGTAAGGAGTTTACAGAGGGAGAGATACTGGCCAATATAATGGCTATAATGATAGAAGAAAAAACAGATATATCTATAGACAGAAGATTTGCTCTTGGAGGAACACAAATATGTTTTAATGCTTTAAAAAGTAATGAAATAGATATGTATGTTGATTATACAGGAACTGTATATGGAGATACATTAAAATATCCTCCTATTCAGGATATGGAAAAAGTATATGACACAGTAAAAAAAGATATGAAAGAAAAATATAATATAGAAGTTTTGCGACAGCTTGGGTTTAATAATACTTATGCTCTGGCTGTGAGAAAGGATACTGCTGAAAAATACAACTTAAAAACAATAAGTGATTTAGAAAAAATAGTAAGAAATCTTACTCTATCAGCAAGTCTTGAATTTCTTAATCGAGAAGATTGTTTTATAGGATTGAGCAAAAAATATAAACTGGATTTTAGAAAAGTAATAGGTATAGATGGAAGTTCTAAATATCTTGCTTTAACAAATAAAGAGAGTGATGTGATAGATGTATATACTACAGATGCTCTTCTTCAAAAACTTAATCTGGTGGTATTGGAAGATGACAGACATTTCTTTCCACCATACTATGCTGTTCCTCTTATAAGAGGAGAAATAATAGAAAAATATCCAGAAATAGTTTCAATAATAGAAGAATTGCAAAATGTATTGAATGATAAAATTGTATCTTCTCTTAACTATAAAGTAGAAAATCTTGGAAAGAAGCCAAATGAAGTAGCATTGGAATTTATAGAGGAATATAAACTTTTGAAATAGGAAGGGATATAAGATGATAGAATTTGTTGAGGTTAACAAAAATTTTGGAGAATATCATATAATAAAAAACCTTTCTTTAAAGATAGAAACAGGTAAAATTACTGTGATAATAGGTTCCAGTGGCTGTGGAAAGACTACAACTTTAAAAATGGTAAATAAGCTTATTCTTCCTACTTCTGGAAAAATATATATAGAAGGGGAAGATATTTCTCAAAAAGATACTATCAAACTAAGAAGAAATATAGGATATGTTATACAGCAGACTGGACTTTTCCCACACATGACTGTAAAAGAAAACATAGAAATTATTGCTAAAATAGAGAATATAGATAGAAATAAAATAAATTTGAGAACAAAAGAGCTTATGAAAATGATAAATCTTGATTATGCAACATTTTCTGAGAGATATCCTCTGGAACTCAGTGGAGGACAGCAGCAGAGAGTGGGAGTAGCAAGAGCTTTTGCCCTAGATCCAGAAATAATACTTATGGATGAACCTTTCAGTGCAGTGGATCCAATAAGCAGAAAGCAGCTGCAGGATGAATTGATAGATATTCAAAAAAATCTTGGAAAAACGATTATTTTTGTTACTCATGATATTCATGAGGCAGTAAAAATAGCTGATAAAATATGTCTTATGAATAATGGAGAAATAATGCAGTATGATACTCCTGAAAATATTATCAAAAATCCTAAAAATGATTTTATTAGAAAATTTATAAATAGTTAAATTTTAAAATACTGAAACTGATAATAAGCTCTTAATAAATAAATAAAAAGAGGTGGTCAGCAAACTCAAATAATAAAAAGGGACTATCTTAGACCACCTCTATCAACATATTTAAAGACAAGATTGAACAAATTTTTCTGAGAAAAGAGTTTTTTTAGCTACCTCTTCTATTGTCATTCCCTGTTCTAAAAATCTTTTACAAACTAATTTCATATTTTCTCCAACTTCAATAATATGATAATCAAGATCATAAAATCTAACAGCTCTCTGCCCCCAAAAATGCTCTATTACATCATGAACATATTTTATTTCAGGAAAAGATTTTAATTTTATTATAAAATTGTCAAAATCATCCTCTTCAAAATACATTTCTGCATCATTACCTTTATATTTTATATCTTTAGATTGTTTTCCAATAAATTCAATCCATGATTCCCTAGTTTGAAGAGCTAACCCTCCAGTAAAAGTTATATTTGCTCCAAAATCTGAAATTACTCTTAGACCCAAGACTTTTTTGTAAAATTCTCTTGAATTTTCTATATTATTTACTACAAGCATTGGACATTTAAACTTCATTTTATCAACTCCTTTTTTCTCAAACAAAACGTTTGCTTTCCCATTTTCTGCTTTTCCATCTAAGCAGCATAGCAATAGCTCTGCACCATTCATCAGCAGCATTAGCTATCCAAATTCCAACAAGTCCCCATCCTAGCTTTATTCCTAAAATATATGAAAAAAGAACAGCAACAATAAAAATAAATATTATTCCCATAAACATTGGAAATTTTATATCTCCAGCAGCATGAAGAGAGTTGATAATAACAATATTAAATACTCTACCTACTTCTAATAGTATCATTAATGGAAACACTTTTAAAGATATTTCTAATATCACAGGATCAGTAGTAAAAATTCCCATTATATTTCTTTTGAAGAGAACAACTATCGAAGTGACAATAAAAGCTAAAATTATTGATAATTTTAAACTTTTAAAGCATTTTTTATAAGCCTCATCAGGCTCATGGGCCCCTACTAATTGTCCTACTTGTATAGCAGTTCCCTGTCCTAATGAGATGGAAAATGTCATTACAAAAGTGGCGACAAGCATAAGATAAGTACGAGAGGCTATATAGCTTGTACCAAGAGCATTTACCATTGATAAAATCATAAGCTGTCCAATATTCCATGCAAGATTTTCTCCAGCTGTTGGTATTCCAATAGAGAGAAGATTTTTTATTACATTAAATGGAAATGGAGAAAGATACTTTTTTCTAAACCTAAATTTACAGTATCTCATCATAACTACCAGACCAACAAGACATCCTAGTCCTCTTGAAACGACAGTGGATATACCAACTCCTGTAGCTCCTAATATAGGCATTCCAAACCATCCGAATATAAACATACCATTACCAAGAATATTTAATAAATTAACTCCAATATTAACAAATAACATAGGTTTTGGGTTACCATGGCTTTTCATGATTGCCCCGCAAGTAAGTGTGATAGCCTGAAATACACAAAGTCCTCCAACTAGTTTAAAATAAGTTTTACCTATACCTATAAGCTCTGTTGGAAGTTTTATTTTTATAAGAATACCATTCCAAAATATAAAATAAATAAGTCCCATAAGAATACCTAATACAATATTAAATAAAACAGATACACTGATAACTTCTTTAATTTTTTTCTTATTTCTTGCACCTATATATTGAGCTATAAGAATGCTTGTAGCAAGAGATATAAATCCAAATATTACATTTTGAATATTTAAAACTTGACTGATACCTCCAACAGCACCAACAGCTTTATCACTATATTTTCCAAGCATGATAGTGTCAATATTTCCCACAACATTAACTAATAAAAGCTCTAAAAAAATTGGTACAGTCAAGGACATAAGCGACTTGATTTTAATTTTCTCCATTTAGAAATCTCCCTATCATTTTTTATAATATACTACATCATTGTATTTTATAGTATTTCTCTAAAATAATCTATAAATTTTTTAATTTCCGTATAAATCGAAGAAAAGATTATAAAATTTCGACTTTTTGTATTTGAAAAGAATAGATTAGGCTTATTGATAAGAAGAAAAAAAGTTAAAAATACTTAATACTGTATTTTTATAAAAATATGATAGAATATATAAATAGTTTAAAAAAATTATTATAATATTAACTGAAAAGTTTCCTTGATGTTATGAATAGAATGAAGAAGCTTTTTTATTTCTATTTTTTATCAGATATGCTATAATATTCAATAATATAAGAGTGAAGAGAGGAATAGAAGATGGAGATTATAAGCAAGAATAAACCAAAAGGATTAGCCTATTCAAAACATAAAAAATTAAAAAAAGCAAAAAGGCTTGAAGAAGAGAAAAAGTTCAAAAGATTGACTGAAAATAAAAGAAAAAATGCTGAAAATAGAAAAGAAAGAGCAATAGAAAAAGAAAATATAGATAAAATATCTCAAGTGATCATATTAGGTTATAATAAAGGAATGCTTTTTATTCACATTGAGGGAAAAGAAGAAAAGAGGGCTCTTTTATTTGATAAAAAAACAGTCACCAAAGAAAATCTTGGAAGAGAAATAAGAAATTTTGAAGTAAAGCTTTATGGTGAAAACTGGAAAATATCAATATTAAAAGGCTTTCAGGAAATGAAAGATGAGCTTGTTTGGAAGCTATCTGAGGAAATCTAAAGTCAAGTCCATACTGTGAATGCAGTATGGATTTTTAATACTATTGTTTGGAGGAATAAATTATGAAGGAATATATATTAAAAAATGGAAAAAAACTTATAATAAGACTTGCTGAGGAAAAAGATGCAGAAGGACTTTTAATACATATAAATGAAGCTGGGAGAGAAACTGATTTTCTTGGATTTGGAAAAGAGGGATATGATAAAGATATTGAGCATGAAAAGAAATATATAAAGTCATTTACTCCTAAAAATTTTATGCTTGTGGCTATAATAGATGAAGAAATAATAGCAAGTTGTGGTATAACAGCAAGGGAAGAGAGAATAAGGTTGAAACATATGGGAAATCTAGGAATATGTGTTCAAAAAAAGGCATGGGGAATTGGTGTAGGAAATTATCTAATGGAATATGTTTTAGAAAAAGCTAAAGAAGGTGGACTTACTAAAGTAAATCTTGATGTAAGAATAGACAATGAAAAAGCTATACACTTATATGAAAAATTTGGATTTGAAAAAGAGGGAACTATTAGAAAATGTCTACTTATAGACGGAGTGTATTATGATAATTATATAATGGGCAGAGAGGTATAGAATGATTTTTAGAGCAGATAAAAAATATTATAAAGAATTAGAAGAAATATGGGAAAAGTCTGTAAGAGCTACTCATGATTTTCTTACTGAAAAGAATATAGTAGATATAAAAAAAGAAATTCCTTTATATTTTGAGGCAGTAGAAATATACTGTACTAAAAATTGTGATGGGAAAGTAACTGGATTTATAGGAATAGCAGAGAAAAAAATAGAAATGCTTTTTGTAGACCCAGAATATTTTGGAAAATCTTTAGGAAAAACTCTTATTAGATATGCCTTAGAAAATAAAGAAATAGATGAAGTAGATGTAAATGAACAAAATGAAAAAGCTTTAAAATTTTATCAATATATGGGATTTGAAGCGATATCAAGAGATGAATTTGACAGTATGGGAAATCATTTTCCAATATTGCATATGAAAGCAAAAAAGATGGTATAAAAACCATCTTTTTTAGTTTAATTATTTTGATGATGGAAGAGTAACTTCTACACGATTTTCATAAGCATTTTTAATAGCTCCAAGAATGTCTCCATGAGAATCTTTTATACTCATAGTAGCTCCAGCTACAACATCAACAAGCTCTTTTTTTTCAGAATCAGATAATTTGCTAAATTTTTCTATATCTTTCCCATTCTTACTTTTTTCTTTTAAAGGTCTTCCATTTACATCAGAAGTTGATTTAGCAAACCAAGTTTCTATTTCAGCAACAGTTTTACCTTTAAAAAACTCTTGATAAAAATTCATTTGCTTATCCCATTCGTTTCTTGGATTCATTCCATAGTCTTTTCCACGTTCACGTTTAGTTTTCCAACTATCTACTTCAGCAGTAATATTTTCTACTGTATTTTCTGATATTCCAGTAACATTTCCAGATTCGTGATCAGTTACATTATATCCCGCTGTTCCAGGCCAACCAGAGAAATGCGGCATAGATGGACCATCATAGTTTGGAGTGCTTAACTCAAGTGCATCTACAACAATATTAATTATTCTTCCATTTTCATCAAATAATCCAGAAGCAGTTACATAGTTAAGACTGTATACATCTACTCCTTTACTGTCTTTACCTGGACCTACACGAAAATTAGCAGACTTTCCAAGACCTTGATATATTTTTGTTTCAGCTGAAAGATTAAAACTCATTCCTAAAAATAGACCCCCAGCTAAAAGTGTATAAATTGATTTTTTTAACATATATCCTCCTTGATTAAAATTAGAATAAATTACACTTAAATTATATAAAAAAAAATGTAATAAATCAATGAAAGTTATGTAAGATAGAAAATTTATATAATTATTAAAAGTATTTTAAAGATTATATAATATATAAAAGATTAAAAAAGCTAGAAATATAAATGCTTTATAAACTTAAAAAATGGAAATTAATATAAATAAAATATATTGATATTGTAATAAATATAAAATTATATTTATTTTTAAAAAAGAAAATATTTTTATCATTAACTTTTTTGATATAATTAAAAAAAAGATAATAGGAGAAAGAGATGATATTAAAGAGAGAATTTTATACAAGAGATGCAGTAACAGTAGCAAAAGAACTTTTAGGGAAAGTATTAGTTAAAAAAATTGGAAAAACTCTTTTTAAAGGTAGAATAACAGAGGTGGAAGCATATATGGGAGCAGAAGATAAGGCAAGCCATTCATATAATAATAGACGAACTGACAGAACAGAAGTTATGTATAAGGAAGGAGGATATTCCTATGTATTTTTGATATATGGTATGTATAATTGCTTTAATGTAACGGCCTCTGTAAAAGATAATCCTCAGGCAGTCCTCATCAGAGGAGTAGAACCACTTGACAATAAAGAATTAATGATGATAGAAAGAAAGGTAAAAAAGGAAAAAGATATAGCAAATGGACCAGGTAAATTAACGAAAGCATTAGGAATAACCAAAGAAGATAATGGAGATGATTTAACAAAAAAGAAAAATCTCTGGATAGAAGATGATGGATATATTCCTGAAAAGATAACTGAAACTACAAGAATAGGGATAGATTATGCAGAAGAAGATGCTTTAAAGCCTTGGCGATTTTATATAACCAATAGTATACATGTATCTAAAAAAATTGAAATAAACAAAAAAGAAGCTAAAAAATAACAGCTTCTTTTTAATAACAAGAGGAGAGTTTTGCTATCTTTATTATTCTGAAGGTAAGAAATAGATTTGTGATTTTCCTTTTCTTTTTGCTTCATAAAGGGCTAAATCGCTCTGTTTAATAAGTTCATCTAGGTTGATAACTTTATTATAAGCTGTAGTTATACCTATACTTGAACTTAAATGAATAAAATTAGTTTTATTTATATAAGCTTCTTTCAAGTCTTTTATTAAGAGAGAAGCTTTATTCATTATTTCTTTCATACTCAAATCTCTCAATGAAATTATGAGAAATTCATCTCCTCCAATGCGGGATATTAAATCTCTAGAAAAATTTTTTTTAAGAATAGATGAAGTAAGTACTAATATTTCATCTCCCATTTGATGTCCATAGATATCATTTATAGATTTAAAATTATCAAGATCTATATATAAAATAGTAATTTGATTAACTTTTGTGAAGTGTTTCATATATTCATACAAGTAACGGCGATTGTATAGCCCTGTAAGATAATCAGTATTAGAAGTGTGAATAAGTTTCTTTTCTAATTCTCTTTCTTTGGTTACATCACGGAAAATACATAGTTTTCCCATTTCCTTCTGGAATGTGTCCAGAATTATTTTTTCATGACATTTTAATACTTGTAGTTTTAAATTTTTTAGATTGCTGCATTCAAAACATCCACTTTCATCTATTGGGGTAAATAAGGATAAATTTTCTTTCAGCCAGCTTCTATAGTTATATTTTACAATAACATCTTTTTCAATATTGAAATACTCAACAAACTTATTATTAACATTTATTATATCGTCATTCTTGTTAGAAATCAATATTGCAAACTGCATAGCATTGATGATAAGCTGCAGCTCTATATCAATATTTTCTAAATCTGTGATGTCATGTGCTATTCCTACAGTTCCCATCATTTCACCATCTTCATCATATAGAGGTGATTTATATGTATTCAAACGACGAAATCCATTTCTATTTTTTACTTTTTCATACAATAAAATAGTTTTTCCAGCTTTACGAACATCTTCTTCACTCTCCATGCAAATGTATCCTCCTTTTTCATATTCAGGTTTTGGAATATCCCAAATATCAAAGTGATCTTTTCCTTCAATATTTTCTCTTGTCTTACCTATAATATTGCAAAAAGCATCATTTACTTTTAGATGTATTCCATTATTATCTTTAAACCAAACCATATCAGGAATACTGTTTATTAATGTATTTAAATAATTTTCTGCTAGTAATTTTTCTTTTTTCAATTTTATTTCATCAATTATTTTTTCCATTCTGAATAAAATTTCTTGTTCAGATACAGGAGAAAACCACATATCATTTGCAAAATTAAAAAGAGAATAATTATTAGATAGAATATTTTGTTCTAAAATAAAAATTAGAATGGTACTAGAACTCACTGATTTTTTTAATTTTTCAAGGTCATATTCAGTAGGATAAAAAACTATAAGTATACTGCTTTCTTGAATATCTTCAGTAACCAAATTATTATATTTTATTAAATTGTAAGTAAAGTGTTCTCTCTCTTTTAAGTTATTCATAGCTGTATTAATTAGAGAGTTATTTGGGTACAAAATTTTTAAAGTTGCATTGTACATAACTACTCCTTATATTTTAAATTTCTATTTT
This sequence comes from Fusobacterium sp., assembly GCF_032477075.1. Lineage (NCBI taxonomy): Bacteria > Fusobacteriati > Fusobacteriota > Fusobacteriia > Fusobacteriales > Fusobacteriaceae > Fusobacterium > Fusobacterium sp. Next base: position 27,387 of record NZ_JAWDXO010000007.1, read on the forward strand.
CATGGGAAATATATATACTAAATTGTTCATATATTAATATAAGTATAGCTCTAAAATATAATATTGTCAAACTTAAAAATACGATTTTAAGGTTTTATTTGAATGAAAAAAGACCATTTGTTATAAACAGTCTTTTAAAATTTAATTATTATAAAGTATGGACCTTGTCATAATATACTTTTCCATTTTGATCAGTAATTACTAATTTTGCTTTTTTGCCCTTTAAGTTAGGTTCTAACTGAAGAGAAAGGCTCAAATCCTTTTTACCTTCTCTGGCTGATATTCCAAGTAATCCTTCTATTTCTGTATTAGAATTTAAAACTTTTAGATTACATGAAAATTTTAAAGATGTATTACCTTCTGATAGAGAAGAAGCAGTGATAACAGCTAAATTATTAGCAGAGCTGAATTTTATATCTGATAGTGTCCCTTTGTGTGTAAGCTCTCCTTTGTATCCATAAACTCCAATATTAATTTCTGTAATAAATTGTAGATTTGTTGATACTCCAGTATTTTGAGTATTATCAGCTACAGTTTTTATTTCTCCAGGAATTTCTGTAAAAGTAAGTAAACTTGCATATTCTCCATCTTTCATAGAAGAATCAGGCTTTACTCTGAATCTCACTGTTTGAGTAGAAGCTGGTTTTACAGATATTATTTTTGGAAATATAGTAAGATTAGAATTAAGATTATACTTTTCTCCAAAACCAGTATCAGAATTAAAATGTGCTTCCAATCTAAGAGAATCTGAAGTATTATTTGTAATATATATTTCATAAGTGGAAACTTTTTTTAAGTCAACAGCAAATCCTGTAGGAGCTACAGAGAAATTAAGTGAATATGATAATATTGAAATATTTAATAATAATATAATAAAAAACAGTTTTTTCATAAAAATCCTCCAGTTAGATAAGCTGAAAAACAGTAGCATTATGCTACTGCTTTCTCAGTATTAATATTTTATTTTCCAGTACTATATTCATATGTAGCTGCTATTTTAACTGCTCCATTATATTTACCAGTTTCAGCATCACCAGCAACCTCTCCAATTGTTCCAGTAACCTTAAATGACTGGGCTTTATCATTATCTAGAATAACATTTTTAAAATCAGAAAGGTCAGTATTATTTATCTTTAAACTTGCAGCTAACCAATATGCTTTCTCATCTTTAGGTCCAGCTAGATGAACTAAGCTGTTCTTTACATCAAGACCTGAAATCATATCCTTAAAAGTTAAAAGGACTTTTCTACCTCCTTGCCCTTGTAATGTGATGCTTCCAGTTGTAGCTTCACCTATATTTTTTCCTCCCTGTGGAACAAGACCAAAATCAAGAGGACTTGTTGAAATACTTAAACCTCTGACTACCTCTGCTTTAATGTCTAATTGTCCATCAACTTTAGTAGCTACTGATGCTGAAAAAGCAATTCCTGATACTAATAATAAACCTGCTAATAATAATTTTTTCATTTTTATCCCTCCAAGATTATAAAATATTTAATGATAACTTATAAAATAAAAAAAGCAATTACTTTAAAATGAATGAAGAAATCATTTTTTTAAAAATAATTGCAGCTGGCTGCCATTTTACAGGCCCTATAGTTTTGCGTCATAATGTTTCCATTATTTTGCCGAATATTCAATTTATACTTCTTTGATATATTATAACTTAACATTTAATGTTTGTCAATAAAAAAATGTTTAAATTTACGATTTAAAGATATTATTTAAACTTGAATAAAAAAGAGTTCTATTGTGTGGAACCCCTCTTAAAATATATATTTATAAATTTTTAATTGTAATTATAAAGTATGGACTTTATCATAATATATTTTTCCATCTTGATCAGTTACAATAAATTTTATTTTTTTTCCTTTTAAATTCATTCCAGGGTCTATTGATATATTTATCATTTTTTTACCTTCTCTTGAAGACATTCCAAGCATTCCTTCTAATTCAGTATCAGAATTTAAAATTTTTAAACTGTAATAGAATTTTATAGAAGCATTTCCATCAGAAAAAGTTTCAGCAGTGGCAATTAATGAGTCTCCAATATAATTTAGCTTTAAATTATTTAAAGCTCCTTTTGATATCTGCTTTCCTCTTTGTCCAAAAACGCTGATACTAATTTCAGTAATCATTTGTAAATTAGTTGACATTGCAGTTTTATTGCTGCTATCTTCACCAGGAATACTTTTTATTTCTTGAGGAATTTCTTTAAAAGTAAGGTAACTTTTGTATTCACCATCTTTCATATCACTATTAGGTTTGGTTCTAAATCTAATAGTTTGTTTAGCACCAGGTTTTATAGCAATTATTTTAGGGAAAATTACAGAATTAGAATTAAGATTAAAATTTTCTCCAAAATTAGCATCACTCTGAAAATATGCTTCTAATCTAAGTGGTGCAGATGTATTATTGGTAATATAGACTTCTTGAGTAGAAACTTTATCTAAATCTACAACAAATCCTGTGGGCATAACGGAAAAATTAAGAGAATAAGAAACTATTGAAAGTATGAATAAAAAGATAATAAAAGATAGTTTTTTCATGAAAATCCTCCAAAGAATTTAGTTAAAAAACAGCAGCAAATAAATGCTGCTGTTTCAGTAAAATTTATTGTTGATTTTTAAAATTAGTTATTTAGCAGGAGTAACAGCAGGCCAAGAATCATATTTAGCAGTTACTTTTATAGCTCCTTTATAACTACCAGTATTTTGTTCAGGTCTAGTTGCAATATCTCCTGCAACTTTAAATTCTTTTGATTTTACTTCATGTAAATTTCCAGTAGCAGCAATATTGAAAGAAAGAGCACTATCATTTAATTGGTTACCATTATCAAATATTTTTATAACAGGAATTAAACGGTCATTATAAGCATCACCATTTGACCCACCTTCTCTTAATAACTTAGCTGTAATTTGACCATTTTTAAATTTATTATTTGCATCAATAGTATCTTCTATTGTCAAAGAAATATTTGTATTTGATGCTCCTTTAATAATAAATTTACCAGCTTCAGTCTGACTTGGATTTACAGTTTTATTATCATCTAACCCAAGAATACCAAAGTTTAATGGTTCAGTCTCAATGTTTAAATCAGTAAGAACCTGAGCAAAAATTTCAACTTTTCCACTTGCTTCTGTTTTAATCTCAGCAGCAAAAGCTGAGCTAGCTACAACCAATAATCCCACTAATAATAATAATTTTTTCATATCTATCCCTCCTAAATATTTTATATTTTATTTATCCCCTGTATATTAAAAATGCAATTATTATATAAAAATACGATTATAAAATCACATTTTTATATAATAATTGCAACTGGCTGCCATTTTACAGGCCCTATAGCTTTGCGTCATAATGTTTCCATTACTTTGCCAAGAAAATAATATATACTCATTTTATGTAACATAATTATACATTATTATTTATTGTGTGTCAATTAAATAGTTGTGAAAAAACATTATAAAAATACGGATAAAAGAAGTTTTACATCAGATGAACAAAAAACTGAATTAAAAAAGTCACAAATAAAAAACAGAACACTTAAAATAAAGAGAAGGAGGGAGATTTCCCCTTCCCTTTTATTTTAATATTATAAAGAATTTATTTTAGTATAAAGAATTTCATCATTTTGATTTTTTAATATAAGTTTTATTTTTTTACTATTTAATTCAGGAGTTTCTATAGTAATAGAAAGATTTTTTTCTCCAGTTCTTGCACTTGTTCCAAACCTTCCTTCAGCAATAATTTTTCCACTTTCATTTTCTAAGATATAGTTTATTTTCATAGCTGTATTACCTTTAGAAATTGTATCAGCTTCTATAGAAAGAATTTTTCCAGAATATGATATTTTTATATTTTCTATTGTACCATCAACTATAGTTTTTCCTATTATTCCAGAAACTCCTATGGCTACTTCTGTGATAAAACTAACTTCAGTTGATAGTCCTTTATTATCTTTGTCATTTATAACTATTGTTTTTATTTCCTGTGGAACTTCCTTGAATACCAATAAACTTTTATATTCTCCATCTTTCATTGCTGCTTCAGGTTTTACTCTGAATCTTATAGTTTGTTTGGAACCAGGTTTTATGGATATCATTTTTGGAAATACAGTTATATTGTTATTTAAGCTAAAATTGTCAAAAGATTCTGCAGCTTCCAGATATGTTTCTATTCTTAAAGGTGCAGGAGTATTATTGATAATATACACTTCCTGAGTTACAGGCTTTTTAAGTTCAACTTGGAAACTTGTAGGAGCTACAGAAAAATTAAGAGCATATATAGCTGTTCCAATGGTGAAAATCATTAAAAATGTAAATATTTTTTTCACTAAATCACCCCTAAATCAAAGTTCTGATAATAATTTATCATATTTTTCAAATTTTAGATTTCTATTGAATTTTTTAAATCTTTCTACAATAGCATCTTTAAAAGGCTTGTTTTTTTCAATTATATTGCCCTTACTATCAATCTCATCTCCATTTTTGAATAGAGATAAAAGAACTATTCCTCCACCTTTATCAAAAATAGTAACTTTTCCATCTTTTAATCCATTTTTATATGGAACAGTAGTTTTTATATCACCTGTTTTAAAGAAAAGTTTCCACATACCCTCTCTCTTATTATTTTTATAAGTTCCCTCTACAAGAGGGATATTGTCAGTAGAAAACATTTCTATTGAACCATTTAGTTTTCCATATGAGAAAACTGTTATAGTATCTAGTATACTTGGACTATGGAAGAAGACAGCTTCTCCATCCAATAGTCCACTTTTGTATGTTACTTGAGTTTTTACATTTCCTTTTGAATCATAACTTACAACTTTTCCTGAAAGTATGCCATCTTCAAAATTTTCATAACTTTCTATTTTATTTGTTTCATAGAAATATGCCCATTGACCATGAGGTTTATCATAGTTATATCTAAGAATAGCTCTATTGCTTCCATTAGGATATTTCACAATCCATTGTCCATGCTTGATTCCTTCTACATATCTGCCTTCATAGATGAAGGTTTTTCCTTCATCTGAAATAACGCCTTTAAAAAACCCATCTTTTATACCTGATTTATATTCTTCATTGATACCAGGACCTCTGAATTCACCAGTAAAAGGGGCAGATTCATTTTTGAAATAGACGATATTATTTTTTAGCTGCTTATTTTCAATCTTTTCTACTCGTTTAGTATCAGAGTATGAAAGTTTGATTATGCCGAAACATAAAATCATAATTATCAATAATAGATTCGATTTTTTCAAAATAACCCTTCTCCTTTGATTTTTTAGTAATTATTTAAGATGTTATCTATTTCATCTTCATCCATATCAGGTGTTCTTTCTTGAGTTGGTTCTTCATCAACTATTCTCATTAGCTGAGTATCATAACCCTCAAAGTACTCTCCAGTTTCTGTATCTGTAAGAGTAACATCAACATCTAACTCAGGGATGGTAAAGCCAAAATTTTCCTGACCAAGATATATAAACTTCATTTTATATTGTCCTGGTGGGATATCTTCAAAGAAGAACATTCCATCAAATTCAGGATCGACTTCATATTGTACTTGTCCATCTTTTTCAAGGACTATTGTAGTCATAGATACAGCTTGTATAAATTGTCTTTCTGTAAATTCAGATGTATTCCAGATATTTCCTGTAACCATTGAAACAACTTCAATAGGTACATCAACTTTAAGTCCAGAAGATTTTCTTGTTTTTATTTTTAAAGCACCTTTAGAATTTTTTAGCATAGGGTCAATAGTTTTTCTATTTATTGTAAGATCTATAATCTCATTAGTAACTACTCCTTCAGCTACATAGTTTCCATCTTCATCAGCTATAAAAGTTCTGTTATTTACCATAACTCCAGCTTCTGGAATAGGAATATCTCCTTGATCAAATATACCATTTCCATTTTTATCAAGGAATACTTTACCATATATCCAGGCACCAGTAATGGAAACATTACTCTTGATCTCTCTAAGAGGATTGCTAAGGTCAATGATTTTACTTGCATGAAGACTTGTGGTAGTTTTATGATTGTTATTTTCGTTTATAGCAATATCAGTTGGAAGTTCAAGATAAATGAAATCATCTAGTTCAATAGTGAAAGTGATACCATATCTAAACTTTTCTGTTTCATTGGAATATTTAGCTTCTACACCAAAATCAACATATAAAGAATCTTTTATTAACTCCATATTTCTTTTATTTACTCTAAAAGTATATTCTTGTTTATAATCATCATCATTTTTCTTTTTGCTTATTTCTCCATCTAACATCATATTCAAACTTTGAAATCCAGAATAAGCAAATGATGGATAGAAAGCTACTCCTTCCCTTCCTTTTGTTAATTCCTTTTCTGCTCTCAGAGAGAAAGAAACAGGATTAAGCATTGAGGAATACCATGTTCCATATACATTTTTACTTTCTACATCAGTATCATAGTAAATATACCTATTAAGACCAAATTCAAAAGAGTTTCTATTAAAACTTTTTCCAACAGATATTGAGTTATATTTTTTTAAATTTGTATCTTCATAGACATATGGAGAATATTTATTTTCAGTAAATCTTAAATTATATGAAAATAGCTTTTGTTCTATAGAAAGATTATAGCTATTTTCTTGTTTTTCTATTTCATAGAAATTCTTGTAATTAATTAAAGTTGGGAAATTATGAAGTCCTGTACTCCACAAGAAAGTATTTTCCAAGAATCTGTACTTTCTCCCAGAAGTGCTTATAAGATCACTTCCACTTACTCCAACAGTAAGATTGTCAGCCAATCCATAGAAGGCTCTTACAATACTTTGAGGTTCTCCATTATCAGCATTTTTACCACTCTGTGCTGAAAATCTGTATCTTCCCTTCTTTAATAATTCTGAATCTGAAAGAGAATAAACTATTCTTTCTTCTATTCCACCATTTTTGTAGTAAATTTTTAATGTATAGTCAGAACTAAGTATACCATCATCTACTCTAAATTCAAAATCTTTTGTTGGTGGAGTAATATAGTTTAAAAGCATACCATTTCTATATAACTCAATAACATCAGCATCAAAGGCTTCCCCTTTGATAACAGTGATGGCACCATCTTTTGTTACATATGTTTCTTCATTATTAAAGCTCACTCCCAGAATATTACTATCTATATTTAAAAATCCAGGGGTTATAAGGGAGAAGTTACCTAGTACAAGGTCATTATCTCCAATAATATCTGAATAAGTAAGATTTCCATAGTTAAGCTCTGAGTCAGGTCTTATTCCACCAGATAAATAAAGCTCTCCATAAAGAAATTGAGAAGCATATTCATATGAAAGACGATTCTCAGGACCTTTAATATCAGATTGAGAATAATCTAATTTTATTAGTCCAGGAGTTATGAGTTTTCTTGGAACTTCAATATCAATCTTTTTTTCTTCTTCCTCTTTTCTGCTATCCAGTCTTAATCTTTCTACTTTTCCTTTTTCTCTCTCTTCATAAGGTAATGTAAAATTTGGCTCTAAAGTCAACCTTAAAGATGAAAAGTCATACTTTATTGAAGTAAAATCCATTTTTTCTTCTAAAGCTTTTGAATTGACAAATAGTTCACCATCTAAGACATAGGCTTCATCATCTGAAAAAGAAACATTAAAATTTTTCCCCTCAAGTTTTCCAAATATAGATTTTCTTTCAGTATTTACTTCAAGTCCATAGAGTTCCATAAAATAAAATAAAGTGTTCATTCCTATGTAAACTTCTTCATTATCATAATCATATTTCACCATGAAAAAATCATCTTTGATTTTTTTGGCACTTATCTGTATATATGAATCTTCAAAATTTTCATAATCCTCTATTGAATAAAGAGATGTGGGAATAATTAATAGAAATATTAAGAAAGATAGAATCTTTCTCTTTATCATTAATCATATCCCACCCTTACTACAAAACTTCCAGTGTACTTTCCACGACTTTTTTTATCTGAGTCACACTGTCCATGAATTTCTATATCAGGTGTTTCTCCTAATTCTTGATTTCCTTTTCCATAAACCATATTTGTAAGTTGTGCATGGCTAACAAAAGTATTAGCATCATATGAACTTTCATTTGAAGCAAAATGTAAAAGCACATCTATTGAATCTCTAAGACTATTTTCTATTTTAACTTTTTTAGGGATAAATATTTTAATTTTTGCATTTTTTTGACCAATTACTTTTATAACAGCAGGATGACCAGTTGATTTAGTATTAAGTGGATTCCCAGCAATCCCTCTCCCAAGATCCATATCTTTTTTCACTACTACTTTTAAAGAATCAATAGGTTCTATATCCTTAAGATTGATAGAAACATAATTACTAATTTCTTTCTTTCCCTCATTTCCTCTGTAACCAATGGCTAAGTTAGGTGTTTTGCTATTATGACTCCAATCGAAAATAAGATTACCTCTTAAAGAAAATTTAATTTCATTAATGAGAGAACCTTCTCTATTTTTAAAGTAAATACGTTTTCCACTTTGAAATCCTTCAGTGACTCTTATTTCTAAATTTGTACCCTTAATAAAATTTGTATTTTCTATATTAGCAACTTCAAAATAAGTATCCTTATCCCCATCTTTTTTAGTTATTGTTACTTCAGTAATTTCAAATCCAGTAGTTGGAGTTGTATTTGTTATAATATTTTCCTTTGTGTAAATTCCTTTAACTGAAATACTTTCAAAACCACCATTACTTGAATAAGAAAAAGAAAATACAACAAACATAAGTCCCATTATAAATTTTAGTTTCTTATATATTTTAATCCCCTCCTTCTTATCTTTTTATATATTTATATTTTTCGGCTCCCACTACAAGAGTGTTTCCATGAGAAATAGAAATATATGGAAGCTCTTTATATATGAGCTGAACTATTTTATCAAATACCTGATCCCTTTTCTCCTTATCTTTTTCTTCTTTTATAATTTTAAGGAATGGCTGTAAAGCATTATACATTTCCATATCTCCTATATCATAAAGAAGAACCTTTCCTAAGTTGAATACAGTATAGTTTTTATTAAATGATATATCAAATACAGCAAGATCAAAATCTTTGTTTTGGAATTTAATATAGTATGAATCTACCTGATGAGGCAGAATATTTACTTTCATTCCAGAATTTTCAAGAGAGACTTTTATATTTTCAGCTCGCTCCATACTGCTGTTTGTATTAAGTACCATAATATTTACTTCTTTGTTTTTCAAACCTGCTTTATCTATATTTTTCTTAGCTTTTGAATTACTGTAATCAATATTTACTTTAGAAAGTCTAGGAGTAAACATTTTGCTAGGGAAGAAAGAATCTGCAGTCCTTTGCACAGCACTTTCAATAGCTCTTCTGCTTTCAATAGAATAATTTTTTTGTTTTCCAAATATGAGTACAGAACTTTCTGTTTCTTCACTTTTTTCAACAAAAACACTTTCCTCAATTATTCCATATTCTTTTGCACTTTTCAGTGCTTTTTCTGTTACATCTAAAGCAATATTGGCTTTATCATTAAATAAAGCGATAAGTCTTTGGGTTTCATTAACTTCTTCTCCAATAGTTATTCTTTTTATACTAGAAGGACCAGCAAAATAATCAGGGAAATTTACTAGTTTTAGTGTTTTTCCATTAAAGCTTTTTGTATAAAAAGGTCCAGTACCAATTATTCCTTTTTCAGTTCTTTTAGCAATAGAACTAATTTCATAAGTTAATGATGCTAAGAATAAGCTGTCTTTCTCAGCAATCTTTATTACCAATTCTTTGTTGCTTAAAACTTTTATATCTGTGATTTCAGAATAGAAGTTTTTTAATCTTCCGTTTTTTCTTAGATATTCTAATGAATCTCTAACATCTTTGGCAGTAAGAATACTTTTGTCATGAAATTTTATACCAGTTTTCAATTCTATAGAGAGTTCTTTTTCATTCAGCCATTTATAATTTTTAACAAGATAAGGATTTACCTCTCCATTATCATTAAAAGTAAAAAGAGTATTATACATTAAAGGAATAGACCTTTTAGAATAATTATCTTTTATCATGGCAGGATCAATGCTTGAAACTCTTATTCCTTGGAGAATATTCAAAGTTTCAGGAATCTCGCTAGTTTTTTCATTTTGATATCCATATTCATCAGCAAAAATATTTTCTACATCGTTTGTAGTACTGCTAAAGCTAAAGATCAAAGAAAAATTAAATATCAATAATAATAAATATTTTCTCAAAAAATTCACCTCGTGCAGTATTTATTTATTTTTTATAGCTGAGTAGATTTCATCAGCTAGGTATATAGATTTAGTATTTTCCTCATAAATCTTTTTAAATAGGTCACTATTTGCTAAGAAAATACTTACTAATTCAGGATCAAAACTGACACCACTTTCAGCAATTATAATTTTTATAGCTTTTTCATGAGAGAACCCAGGTCTGTAGGCTTTATCTTGTCTTAAAGTATCATAAGTATCTGCTAATGCAACAATTCTTCCTTCAACTGGAATTTCTTTTTCTTTTAATCCCATTGGATATCCCAAACCATTCCATTTTTCATGGTGGAACTTAACAAGATTTTCAGCTGCTTTTCCAAGACCTAATTTTTCAGCAAGTTTATGTCCTACAATAGCGTGTTCCTTTACTTTGTCAAATTCTTCTGTAGTTAATTTTCCAGGTTTATTAAGTATTTCATTTGGAACAATAACTTTACCTAAATCATGCAGAATAGCAAATTTTTTGATTTCAGATACAAGTTTTTTATCCAAGTTAGATTTTTCAGCAAGAAGTTCAGAATATAGAGATAATCTTTTAGCATGATCTCCAGCTTCTTCTTGATCCAGTTGATTTATCATTTCCAGTGTTTCTACCAGAACATTACTTAATACTTCTGCTCTTTTTCTATTTTTTTCAGATTTGATAAGAACAACTATTAAGATAATAATAAACATTACTGTAGGAACAGCCACTTTCATCATTAATTTGTAGTTCTTTTCTACAAGTATATTTTTATTAGCTTCTGGGTCAGTAAGAGTTTTGTCTAAAGCAAAACTTTTCATTACAGTATTTATAAGCTGGCTTAATTCCTCTTCGTTTTTCTTTACTCCAAGACTTATAGACATATCTTCGTTTATAGTTCCAGCTATTTTAACTTCATCATCAAGGAATTCATTAGTTATAGCTCCTCTGATGACACTTGAAAATCCTACAAAATAATCTCCATTTCCTGCAGCCAATTTTTTAAGTCCTTCTTGAACAGACTTAACAGGAACTATAGTAATATCTTTAGTTACTTGAGGAAGATATTCAGAAAAATAACTATTCTCAACAACAAGGACTTTTTTATTGTCTAAATCACTTATACTTGCTCTATATGAATCAAGTTTTTTATTTGCTATACCTATGTCACTTGAATAATACGGAGTACTGAATATATATTTATCCATTTTTTTCTGATTTTTTATAATGTAAGCATTTATATCTCCGTTATCTTTAGTTATTTTAAATGGAACTCCAATAATAGTTTCCAAATCTTTTAACATCTCAGGAAGAAGTCCTTTATATCTTCCATCTTTTTCATAAAAAAGTGGAAGAATATATTTTGAATTAGGAAGCTGAACTTTTATTTCTTTAAATTTATTTTTTATAATATACTGATTAGGGGTATCTTTTAAAAGGTAAGTATAATAGTTTATTCTGTTTGTTTTTATAATATCTGTAAAGTTAGAAGGAGGTAGAGAAGTTATGTAAGTTTTTACAGCATTATATATTTCAGTTTTATCTTCTCTTACGGCTATTTGTTCTCTGTATTGAAGAGATTCTATCATTCTGATATGACTTTCAACAGAGTTGCTTTCAGCCCAATCTACAGCAATAAAGGCATCAGCTTCTCCATTTTCCAGATATTCCAGCCCTTTATCTTCATTTGGAGCACTAACTTTTTCAAATACTACATTTGAAAATCTTTCTTCAAATTCTGCAAGACCACGAGAATTAGGAATATAAGCAATTTTTAATCCATTTAAATCACTTACTTTTCTAATATTGCTGTTATTTTTTACTAGAACAGCTACTCTGTATGTAATAGGTGTAGGGATATAATTATAATTTTCATCTTGATAAGAATCAACAACTCTTATCATTACTTCAGGATTTTCATTTTCCAGTTTATAATCCAGATCATATTTAGAGTTTAATTTTTCAGTGTTAATTTTTTCAAATACTTCTGCATAAACACCTTCATACTTTCCAGTTTCTAAATTTTTATACAGATACATATCTGTAAGATTGAGAGGTATCTTTATAGTTAAAGAATCTTTTGCAAAGACAAAAGAACTAAAAAGTATAAAGAAGATTGTAATTAGTTTTTTCATTAGCACCACCATTTTTTATATTATTTATTAAAGAAAATTGTAGTTGATTAAAGAACTGTAATTATAACTTTAAAAAATTGAATATATTAATATTTTACAGATGAATCATCATATTCAATTCTAAAAATAATAGATCCAGTGTATGATCCAGAAGGAGTATTTGATGTAATATCCAGAAGTTTTCCATGAACAAAAAGATTGTGTGGTTTATTTTCTGTCAAGTTAAAACTAGAATCATTTTTTATCTTTGGATTAGCTCCAACATTAAAAGCTGCTTTTAATTTATCATTATCTTTATTAGTAAGAGAAACAATAAGAGGATCTGAACTCACATGAAATGGAGAACTTTTATTGGATGAATCCATCCATTTTAATATCACGTTTCCACTCCCAGTAACAGTTAGTTTACCATCAGTTATTGTTTCAGGTTCATTACCTTTATTATAATTTTGTGCTATAACAGTTCCAAAATCAGCATGTTTTACCACTTCAAGGTTAAGAGGTGCTAAAAATTCAGCAGTAATATTTACTGTAGCCTCATCATTGTTGTTATCACTTCCAAAAAGAATAACAGAAGAAATGAATATTCCTAAAAGAATTAATATTTTTTTCATAAATTTTCCTCCAAAGTTTGTAAATAACTTAATTTTAAACCTAGATAAAAAAGTGCAATCACAAAAAGACAGAGAGCCTCTGTATTTTTCAGAATTGCAACTGGCTACCATTTTAATAGGCCCTATAGCTTTGCGTCATAACGTTTCCATTATTTTGCTATAAAATATCTTTGAACCGTTTTTTTAAAGTATATATATTTAGTTTAAGAATACTATACTTCATTAAAAAAGTCAATATTTTTTGGAAATATAAAAAAATAAAAAGTATCTATAAAATTGAAAATTGAATAATATAGAGACTGTACATAAAATAGTTTAAAAAAATCTGAATTTATGTTATACTACTTCTATTAATTTATGACTTTTAAGGGGGAAATTTTAAAGATGGATTTTTTAGAGAAGCAGTTTAAGCTGAAAGAACATGGAACAGATGTAAAAACTGAAATATTAGCTGGAGTAACAACTTTTGCTACAATGGCATATGTACTTGCAACTGTACCATCTATGATGGGAGCTGCAGGATTTAGCAAAGCAGCAGTTCTTACTATGGTTATAATTTTATGTGCTGTGACATCTACTGCAATGGGACTTGTTACTAATAGACCTTTTGTACTTGGACCTGGACTTGGAAGTGTAGGGGTATATGCTATTACAATGATAGTTGGAGAAGAAATGTCTCCAGCAGTTGCTTCAGGAGTTATTTTCTGGGAGGGAATACTTTTTGTTATTATTTCTTTTGTAGGACTTAGAGATATCATTGTAAAACTTATTCCATTAAGTATAAAAATATCTATCAGTGCAGGGATAGGATTATTTATATCTTTGCTTGGATTTAAAAATGCTGGAATAATAGTTGCAAATGCAAAGAAAAATGTACTTGGATTTGGAGATCTTACAAGTCCAGCAGCAATTCTTGCAGTAATAGGTCTTATTATACTTTTAGTTCTTGAAATAAGAAAAATAAATGGAGGAGTAATTCTTGCTATTATACTTACTACTATTATAGGAATTCCTTTAGGAGTTACAAAAATACCAACTACTATTTTTGCAGCACCAGGAAGTATTTCAGAAATGGCATTTAATATTGATATAATAGGAGCACTAAATATAAAATATATTCCATTTCTATTTGCTCTTTTTATACCTGATTTTTTCTCTACTTTTGGGACTGTTATAGGTGTAGGAGCAAAAGCAGGGCTTTTAGATAAAAATGGAAATTTACCTGGGATTGAAAAATGTTTTTATGTAGACTCAATATCTACCGTATTGGGAAGCTTTTTCTGTATGCCTTGTATGACTACGTATTTAGAGTCAGCAAGTGGAGTAGAAGCAGGAGGAAAAACTGGACTGACTTCTTTATCTACATCAGCAGTATTTTTACTTATGTTCCTTATTACACCTTTGGCACTTATGATACCAGCAGCAGCTACAGCTCCTACATTGATGCTTATTGGAGTAAAAATGCTGAGTGGAATGAGAAATATAAATTATGATGATGCTACAGAATGTATTCCAGCGTTTTTATCAGTAGCTTTAACAATATTTACATTTAATGTTGCAAATGGAATATCAGCAGCAATAATAGTTTATGTGATATTAAAAGTAGCAAGTGGAAGAAGCAAAGAAGTGCCAACAACTATGTATCCATTTGCAGCAGTTCTTTGTTACTACTTCTATACATTGACAATATAGAAAATAAATTAGGAGAAAAGAATGAAAATAGATTTATTAATCAAAGATGTAAAAATCTACAATTCATATTTAAAAAAATTTAGAGAAGCTAATGTAGCTATTTTAAATAAAAAAATACTTCATATAGATATAAAAAAAGAGATAGAATTTGATGCTGAGGAAATTATAGATGGAAAAAATCAGTATATGATACCTGGATTAATAGATATACATATGCATATAGAAAGTTCTATGATGACACCAGCACCATTTTGTCATCAGCTCGCAAAAAATGGAGTTACAACTATTGTAGCAGAACCTCATGAGATAGCTAATGTTTTTGGAGCTAGAGGAATATATGCTATGATAGAAGCAGAAAGTAATATAGATACAAGTATATTTTATGGAATTCCAAGCAGTGTTCCATCAACTTCAGAAGAATTGGAAACAACAGGAGCAATTATAGATTGTGAAGGAATGAAAAAAATTGCTGAAAATCCAAAGGTCATCTGTATAGGAGAAGTAATGAACTATAGAAAAGTTATAGTTGATGACACTTTAGAAATATGTAAATTTATAGAGTATGTAAAAAAAGAGAAACCAACATATGCTATAGAGGGTCATTGTCCAAAACTTCTTGATCTTGAACTTTCAAAATTTTTATATCTTGGAATAAATGGGGATCATACAGAACATACAATGGAGGAATTTAAACAGAGATTTGAAAATGGTATGTTTGTTGAAATACAAGCAAAGTCCATTGAAAAAGAACTCATAGATTATATTAAGGAAAATAATCTTTATGAGCATTTTTCCTTTGTAACTGATGATGTTATGGCAGATACTTTTCTCAATGAAGGTCATCTTAATGCTGTTATGAAAAAAGCTGTCAGAGAAGGACTTAAAATAGAAGATGCTATATATTCAGCAACTTTTACTCCTGCTAGAAGAATGCATCTTTTGGATAGAGGAGTTCTAGCTCCTGGAAAAAAAGCAGACTTTTTATTTATAGAAGATTTAGAAAAATTTGAGATAAAAAATACTTTTATTGATGGTAAAGAAGTTTATAATTATTTAGAAGAAAAAAAATATATTCCAACTTCTTACAAATTTCCAGAAGATTTTTATAAAAGTGTTCATGTAAAAAATATTAAAAATGAAGATTTAAAGATTTCAGTACAAAGCAAAGAGAAAGAAGTTATGTGCAGAATTATAGAAGTAAATGATGGAAGTACAAGAACTAAAGAACTTATCAGAGCTGTTCCTGTGAAAGATGGGTTTCTTGATTGGGAAAATAGTGAATATTGCTTAATAGCTGTTTTTGAAAGATATGGTAAAAATGGAAATATAGGTTTTGGTTTGGTAACAGGAGATTCTATAAAAGAAGGAGCAACAGCTACTACTTATGCTCATGATCATCATAACTTGATGATAATAGGAAAAACTGTCAAAGATATGGTGACAGCTGCTAACAGAATAATTGAAATTCAGGGCGGAATTTGTACTGTGAAAGATGGAAATATTTTAAATGAAGTGAAATTACCAGTAGCTGGAATATTATCTGAAAAAAGTGTAGAAGAATTAGGAAAAGAAGTAGAAGAACTAAGAAATGCCATGAAGAATCTTGGCTATAAGCATTATAATCCTATAATGTCTCTTTGTACTTTATCTCTTCCAGTGTCACCAGAATTAAAGATAACTGATAAAGGACTTATTGATGTAACAGAGTCAAAAGTTGTAGATATTATAGTATAAAATAAAAATGGAGATTATCATCATGATTTTCTCCATTTTTTAATGTAATTAAAAAATACAAAAGTTCACTATTTCATGAAATTAAAAAAAATGCTGTATAACTATTGACAAATTACTTCTAAAAGGGTAATAAATTAGATAGAAAAACATTCAGAATGGAGGAACATATAATGGATAACATTATTATGACTGTTGGGACCAGTCTCGTAGAAAATTATATAGCCAACAATCCCAAAAAAGAAAATATAACTAAAGAGGATATACTTGAGTATTACGAAAAAGAAAATATAGAAGATTTTAGAGATAGAAGATACGGAGCTGAGATAATAGCACTTGAAAATCTTACAGAGAAAAAAATATTTTCTGGAAAAAGAATATTTTTAATAATTCATGATACTGTAAATGGAAAGTTGGCTGGAGAAGTTCTTGAAGAATTTATACTTAAAAAAAATATAGCAAAAGTTGTAGAGAAAAGAATTATTCATAACTTAAACAAAAGAAATCATAAGGAATTTAAAACTATTGGACTTAAAGGACTTACAGAAGAGATAAGCAATATAGTTAATAAGATAGGAAACAGCTTAAATATATGTGTGTGTACAGTAGGAGGATATAAAGCTGAGATATTTCTTGTAGGACTCATGGCACAGCTTTTACACTTAAAGTCATATTTTATGTTTGATGAATTCAATGAAGTAACAGAAATATCACCTTTACCAATGAAGATAGATTACGATTTTTATTTAGAAAATAAAGAATTCTTTAAATTGTTAGACAAGAAACAAAAAGTTAAGGAATCTGAAATAAAAGAGATTCTCAATGGAAATCCTCATTTAAAAAATTTTATAGAATTTGATGAAGAAAATGGAGAGAAATATGCTGAATTTTCTGCAATGGGAGAATTCTATATGAAAAGAATGACATCAACAAGTAATCTTCCTTTAAGTACAAGCAAATATTCGCCAGCAGATAAAGAAATGGAAGGAAGTATACAAATAACAGAGGAATTAGAAAATATAGCTAATTCATTAAAATCTTCTCCATATGTAGAAAAACTAAAAGTTGTATACTATAACCCTGATAGAAATATAGCATTTTCTAAATTTTCACTAGCTCAAAATTACCATGAACAGATGATAGTGAGTTTAGAGTATAAGTGTAAAAAAGGAGTTGCAGGAATAGATTTGTATACAGTAAGTGGAACAGAAAAAGTTATGAAATCATTACTTGCTTATTTTAATGAAAATTTTTTAGATTAATAATATTAATATATTGATTATATAGGGGCTGATATAGATCAGCCTTTTTATAATTTATAAAATATAGTATAATAATATAGAAGGACATTTTGAAAATAATTAATATTCAATTAAATTCAAAAGAAAAATATGGTATTATTTACATAGAAATTTAAAAGAGGTGGACATAATGATTGTTGGTCTGACAGGTGGAATAGCAAGTGGAAAGTCTACAGTAAGTAATTTTTTTAAGGAATTAGGATTGGAAGTGTTAGACGCTGATGAAATAGTAAAGGAAGTCAGCCAAAAAAAAGACACTATAAATAAAATAGTGAGAGTTTTTGGAAAAGATATTCTTGATAATAAAGGGAAAATAATAAGAGAAAAATTAAGAGTAAAAGCTTTTGAAAATAAAGAGTTATTAAATAAATTAAATGGGATAATCCATCCACAAGTAATAGAAATATTTGTAAAAAAGAAAAAAGAAATTTCTGAAAGTTCCATTGTTATTTTTGATATTCCACTTTTATATGAAGCTGAAATGGAAAATTTATGTGATAAAATAGTTGTAGTATATATTAAAAAAGAATTACAGATAGAAAGAGTAATAGAAAGAGATAAAAACATCAGAGAATTAGCAGAAAAAATAATAAATGCTCAGATGTCATTGGAGGAAAAAGCAAAGAGAGCAGATATTGTGATAAATAATAATGGTACATTAGAAGATTTAAAAAATCAGGTAGATGTGGTATACTGTAATCTGCAAAAATAAAAAATGTGAGGTAAATTATGAAAATAGTAGCTCCAGCAGGAAATATGGAGAGATTTTATGCTGCTGTAAAAGCAGGAGCCCAAGAAATATATATGGGACTAAAAGGATTTGGAGCAAGAAGAAATGCTGAAAATTTTACACTGGCGGAATACAAAGAAGCTCTTGATTATGCTCATAAAAGAGGAGTGAAAATATTTCTTACACTTAATACAATAATGATGGAAAAAGAAATGGATTTTCTTTATGAAAATTTGAAAGTTCTTTATGAACATGGACTTGATGCAGTTATTGTTCAAGATTTAGGATATTTTAGATATATGAAAGAAAATTTTCCAGATATGGAATATCATGGAAGCACTCAGATGACAGTGGGGAATCATATAGAAGCTGAGTATCTAAGAAAAATAGGATTTAAAAGGGTAGTTCTTCCTAGAGAAATGACATTTGAAGAGATAAAAAAAATTAGAGAAAATACGAGTATAGAATTGGAAATATTTGTATCAGGAGCATTATGTATATGTTATTCTGGAAACTGTTATATGAGTAGTTTTATAGGAAGCAGAAGTGGGAACAGAGGTATGTGTGCACAGCCTTGCAGAAAAGAATATACTGATAGTAAGGGAAATAAAGGATATTTTTTAAGCCCCAAAGATCAATTATTGGGATATGATGAGATTCAAAAGTTAAAAAAAATAGGAATAGAAAGTATAAAAATAGAAGGAAGGATGAAAGATCCTAATTATGTATTTGAAACTGTTGAATATTACTACCAAATGATAACTGAGAAAAAAATAGAAGAAAGAGTATCTAAGATATTTAATAGAGGTTACAGTAAAGGATATTTTCATGGTGCTGACTCATCTCTTATCAATAAAAATTATTCATATAATTTAGGTAGAGAAATAGGATCGATATTTGGAAAAGAATTAAAACTTAAAGATAGGGTTGTTCTAGGAGATGGAATAATATATCTGTCTAAAGATTTTGAAAAACTTGGTGGTGGATATTTGAATAAAATAGAAGTAAAAGGTTCAAAAGAAGTGAGAAAAACAGCTGAATTTGGAGAAACTATTTTTTTAAAAGATGCACCAAGAGGAAGTAAATATGTATTCAGAAGTTTTGCTAAAGAAGTAAATGATGATATTGAAAGTAAACTGAAAAAATATGACCAAAAGCTTAATATAACAGGAAAATTTTTAGGAGATTTTGGAAAAAAACCTCTCTTAATACTGGAAGCTATAAATAATCATGGAAAAAAGATAAAAGTTGAAAAATTTGGAGAAAATGAAATTGAGGCAGCAGCTAAAAGAGCTGTAACAGCGGAAGAAATAATAGAAAAATTAAAAGAAACTGGTGATACTTCATTTAATATAACTAATATTGATTGTCGTATATCAGAGGGAATATTTCTTCCTGTATCTGTAATAAAATCTTTAAGGAGATCTGCATCAATGGAGTTAGAAGAACTTATCATAGAGAGCTATAGAAGAAAAGCAGAAAATAAATATCAACTTCCTTATGAAGAAGATATGGAAAGAGAAGTTATTTTATCTGCAATAGTATCAAATACTGCACAAGAAAAAGCAGTAAAAGAATATGGAATAGAAAAAATATATAAAAGAGGATATGATATTGCTAGAGAAGAAATGTTAAATGAGCAGGATATAGGTAGCAAACTTGCTGCTAATCTTTATCAGCTTATAGAGAATAAAAATAATGATGTAACTATAAATTGGAATTTGAATATATCCAATAGATATACCATTGAAGAATTGGCGAAATTAAGAAAGGCTGAAACTGTAATACTTTCCCCAGAAATAAGTTTTGAAAAAATAAAGGAAATAGGGAAGACAAGCTTAAAAAAAGCTATATTAGGATATTCAAAATTAAAAGGAATGTATGTTGAAATTTCACTTTTTAATAAAAATAAAGAAATAATAGAAAATAGTGAAGGAGATAGATTTACTGTTGTACAGAATATTATGGGAAATAGTGAAATATTTTTTGAAAGACCTTTAAATATTCTGAATGATATGAGTAAAATGAAGAAACTGCATATAGATGAAATCGTTATAGAGTTTACTATTGAAACACCAGAAGAGGTTGGAGAAGTTCTTAATAACATGAGATTAAGAACAGGAATATATAGAGCATTTAACTATGAAAGAGGGGTGTATTAATTTTATGAATAAAAATAAGAAATGGGTAAGGGATTTAGGAACATGGTTTGGACTTGGAGATATACCTAAAGCACCTGGAACATTTGGAACATTAGGTGGAGTACCAGTATTTATGCTTCTTTCTTATATAAGAAAGTTTTTTCCAAATAATATGGTATATAATTCTTTTTATTTTATGTTCTTAATAACTTTTTTTGCAGTAGCAGTTTATATCAGCGACATATGTGAAAGGGAAATATTTAAAAAGAAAGATCCTCAAAATGTAGTTATAGATGAAGTGCTGGGATATTTAACTACTCTTTTTCTTATAAATCCAGTAGGAGTATCTCAAAATATAAAAGCTATGGTTATTGGGTTTGTTATATTTAGGTTTTTTGATATAACAAAATTAGGTCCTATTGATAAATCACAGCATTTTGGAAGAGGTATAGGTGTGGTACTTGATGATTTTTTGGCTGGTATAATTGGAAATTTTTTAATGGTATGTATCTGGAGTATATTTTTTTAAAAACAGGGGGCATTGTAAATGAAAGCAGGATTGATTCTTGTAGGTACTGAACTTTTAAATGGGGGAATGCTGGATACTAACAGTCTCTATATAGCAGAAGAATTGAATAAATATGGAATAGAAATAGAATTTAAAGTAACAATCAGAGATTTTATGGATGAAATAATAAAAACTGTAGATTATGGGAAGAGGAATGTGGATCTTATTATAATGTCAGGAGGTCTTGGTCCCACAATAGATGATATAACAAAGGAAGCTATAGCAAAATATCTGAACAGACCACTTATAGTTGAAGAAAATGAATTGAATGAATTAAAGGAGAAGTTTGAAAGAGCCAAGATAAATTTTGTAGATGTAAATGTAAAAGAAGTTGAAAAACCAAAAGGAGCTATAAGCTTTAGAAATGATGCAGGTATGGCTCCAGCAATATATATAGATGGAATTGCAGCGTTTCCAGGAGTTCCTAAGGAACTCTACAATATGCTTCCCAAATTTTTAAAATGGTATAGTAAAGAAAAAAATATTAATGCTGATGGAATTTATATAAGAGATATACTTACTTTTGGACTAGCAGAATCTCTTTTAAATCAGGAAATAAGAGATTTTTTTATAGAAGATGGAATATACTATGAATTTCTTGTAAAGAATTATGGAACAATAGTGAGACTTCAAAGTAAGGAGAGTAATAAAAATAAAGTAGAAAAAATAGTGGAAAAGATATATAATAAAATAGGTAATTATGTATTTGGTGAAAATGCAGACAGATTAGAGAAGAAAGTAGTGGAACTTGTAAAAAAACTTGGAATGAATATTTCAACAGCAGAATCATGTACAGGTGGTATGATTGCCAGTCGTTTAATAGATGTACCAGGAGTCTCTGAAGTATTCAAAGAAGGAATAGTTTCATATAGTAATAATGCTAAGACGAAAAGACTTGGAGTAAAAAAAGAAACATTGGAAAAATATGGAGCAGTAAGTGAAGAAACTGCTAGGGAGATGGTCATGGGACTTGATTCTGATATAGCTATTGCTACTACAGGAATAGCAGGCCCAGATGGTGGAACACCTGAAAAACCTGTTGGACTTGTCTATATAGGAATAAGAGTTAAAGATGATATCTATATAGAAAAAAGATTTTTCAATGGAGATAGAATGAAAATCAGAGAAAGAGCAGTTTCTCAAAGTCTTTTTAGTCTGATAAAAATATTAGATAAAGGAGAGTATGATGAGTAGTATAGGAGAAAGAATAAAGAAAAGTAGAAACGAGAGAGGACTTTCTTTAAGAGAGTTAGCTTCCAAAGTGGACTTATCTGCTAGCTTTTTATCTCAAATAGAGCAGGGAAAAGCTTCTCCTTCCATTGAAAATTTAAAAAAAATAGCTAATTCATTAGATGTAAAAGTAAGCTATCTTATTGAAGATGAAGAAGAAGCTAGAAATATGGAAGTTGTTAAAAAAGATGAGAGAAAATATATAGAAAGTATAGATTCAAACACTAAAATGGCTCTTCTTACAACATCAAATATTGATAAGACAATGGAACCTATTCTTTATGAAATAGGTCCAAATGGAGAAAGTGGAAGAAGTTTCTATACTCATAATGGAGAAGAGTTCATCTTTATTATTGAAGGAAAACTGGATGTATATATAGATGAGACTGTATATAGTTTAAATGAGGGAGATAGCCTGTATTTTAAATCTAGTCAGAAGCACAGATTTAAAAATACCACTGACAAACTTACAAAGGCTATATGGGTTGTAAATCCTCCAACATTTTAATAGAAAATAAAAAGAAGATTTCGGAGGTAAATTACATATGAAAATAGAGGTAAAAGTACTTAACTCTATAAGATTGACTAAACTTTTGATAGCTGCCAGCAGATGGCTTTCAAAATATGCAGATGTTTTAAATGATTTGAATGTTTATCCAGTGCCGGATGGTGATACTGGAACAAATATGTCTATGACACTTCAGGCAGTGGAAAATGAATTGATAAAAATGAACCATGAACCAAGTATGAAAGAACTTGCTGATAGAGTCTCAGAAGCAGTATTACTGGGAGCAAGAGGAAATTCAGGAACTATTCTGTCTCAAATCATACAAGGATTTTTGAATGGAGTAAGAAATAAAGAGGAAATTACAGTAGATGATACCATCAATGCTTTTGTTTTAGCAAAAGAAAAAGCATATCAAGCTGTTTCCGAACCTGTAGAAGGAACAATGCTGACTGTAATTAGAAGGGTAGCAGAAGAAGCAGTAGCTTATAAAGGAGATAAAGATGACTTTATCCTGTTTCTTGTACACTTAAAAAATGTAGCATATGAAGCAGTAGAAGATACTCCTAATCAGCTTCCTAAATTAAAAGAAGCAGGTGTAGTAGACGCTGGAGGAAAGGGAATATTTTATGTTCTTGAAGGATTTGAAAAATCTGTAACTGATCCAGAAATGTTAAAAGATTTAGAAAGAATAGTACAATCAAGAGCAAAAAGAAAAGAAAGACTTGAAAATACAACTCAGGTATTGGAAGATATAAAATTTAAGTATTGTACAGAATTTATAATTGAATCTGGAAATTTTGATTTAGATGAATATAAAGCAAAAGTAAGCTCACTGGGAGATTCACTTGTATGTGCTCAAACTTCTAAAAAAACAAAAACACATATACATACAAATCATCCAGGACAAGTTTTGGAAATTGCTGGTGCACTTGGGAACCTTAATAATATAAAAATAGAAAATATGGAGATACAGCATCAAAATCTTCTTGTTTCTGAAAATACAAATTATCAGGTAGAATCAACAGAAAAAGTATTTATTAGAAGCGAAAATGCAGCACCAATTGCATACTATGCTATTGTAGATAATAAAGAGCTTGGAAATTTATTCCTTGATGATGGAGCTGCAGCTGTACTTATTGGAGGACAAACACAAAATCCCAGTGTTGCAGATATAGAAGATGGATTAAAAAGAATAAATGCTGAAAGAATAGTTATTCTTCCAAATAATAAAAATATTATATCAGCAGCTAAAATGGCAGCAGAAAGATCTAAAAAAGAAATTATGGTTTTCGAAACAAAATCAATGTTGGAAGGGCATTATATTATAAAGAATAAAGATGAAAAAATTGAAGATATTTTAAAACAAACAGCTAGGAATTATTCTATTGAAATAACAAAAGCTGTAAGAAATACAAAGGTTGATGATATTCAAATAGAAGAGGAAGATTATATTGCTCTTGTAAATGGGAAAATAAAAATAAAATCATTAGAATTGACTTCTTTGATAAAGGAAATTTATAATATTTATATAAATGAAAATACATTAAATATATTTAGTGTAATTGGAGATGGAGCAACTAAAGAAGCTGATGAAGTATTAAAAGAAACTAATGGTATAAGATATAATGAATTTAAGGCAAACCAAGGAAATTATCCATATTATATTTATATAGAAAATAGAGATCCGAATATGCCTGAAGTAGCAATAGTTACTGATTCTACATCAGACTTAACAAAAGAATTTATAGGAGATTTATCTATAAATATTATCCCACTTAAAATAAAATTAAATGATAATTATTACAGAGATGGAGTAGATATTTCTAAAAGAGAATTTTGGAAAAGACTGCTTACAGAAAATGTATCACCAAAAACTTCACAACCTTCACCAGCAGAATTTAAAGAATTATATGAGAGACTTTTTAATAAAGGATATAAAAAAATTATATCTATTCATATTTCAAGCAGATTAAGTGGTACACAGCAGGCTGCTAGAGTAGCAAAAGGTATGCTGAACAGAGCAGATGATATAACTATTGTAGATTCAAAGGCTGTTAGTCTTGTTTTAGGACATCAAGCTTTAGAAGCAGCAAGAATGGTACAAGCTGGGGCTACTTATGAAAAAATACTTGAAAGACTTGATGAAATGCAAGAAAAAATGAAGTTGTATTTTATAGTTAATGATCTTTCCTTTTTAGAAAAAGGTGGAAGAATAGGAAGAGCTTCTTCTGTTATTGGAAGCCTTTTAAAAGTAAAACCTATATTGAAATTAGAAAATGGTGAAGTGACTATTGAGACAAAAACTTTTGGAGATAGAGGCGCATTTTCATATATAGAAAAATTAATAAAAGCAGAAAGCAAGAAAAATAGCATAATCCTGTATACAGCCTGGGGAGGAACAAACAAAGAACTTTCAAAAGCTGATGCAATAAAAAATATGACTGATAATTTCAAAAAAGTAGAGTATAGAGGAAGATTTGAAATAGGTGCTACTATTGGTTCGCATTCAGGTCCTGTATTTGGTTTTGGAATGATGTCAAAAATAAGATAATTGAAAGCAGGGGATTCTTTATTAGGTTGGTATATCTATATAGAGAATCCTTGCTTCTTTTTATAAAATATTTCTATTATTGAAAATGGTAAAATAAACCATGTAAAAAGTTTTTAAAATTTTTTATATATAAGGAGGAGCATAAGGTGGTAAACATCAAACTTATTGCAGGTTTATTAATTTTTGTGGTATCTTTTTATTTTATTCTTTTTGGAAAGCAGCCAAAATCACTTACAGCTATTATTGGAGGAAGTTTAATGGTACTTGTAGGAGTAATGAATCAAGAAGAGGCTTTAGAATCCATAGGAAGAAATTTGGAGATTTTATTACTTTTAATGGGACTTATGATGGTAGTAGAAATAATGTCTGAAACTGGTATTTTTCAATGGGCAGCAATAAAAGTTGCTCAACAAGCAAAGGGAGATCCTATGAAGATATTGATGATGCTGTCAGTAGTAACAGCTGTCTGTTCAGCTTTTCTGGACAATGTTACAACTATTCTCTTAATAGTTCCAGTCACTATATTGTTAGCTAAAAAGCTGAAAATAGATCCATTTCCATTTATAATGGTACAGATATTTGCTTGTAATATAGGAGGAACAGCAACAATGATAGGAGATCCACCAAATCTTATCATAGCAAGCCTTGGGAATTTAGATTTTAATGATTTTTTGATAAATCTAACACCAATTGTAATAGTAAATATGATAGTACTTTTATTTACAGCAAAGTTACTTTTTGGAAAAAAGTTTACTGTATCAAGAGAGTTAAAGGCGAGTATAATGGATTTGGAACCTGATAGAAGTATAAAAAATAAAAAACTCTTGATGCAATCGTGTGCTCTATTTTCTATAATACTTATTGGATTTTTAACAAATATGGTAACAAATATAGGGCTTGCAGTTATATCTATAACAGGATCAGTTATTTTACTTACAATAAGCAAGAAGAGCCCAGAAGAGATATATAAAAAAGTAGAGTGGGAAACACTATTTTTCTTTGGAGGATTATTTGTTTTAGTTGAAGGAGTAGATAAACTTGGAGTGATTGCACAGATTGGGAAGATGATAGTTAAATTTACAGAAGGAAATCTAGAAAAAACTGGAACAGTAGTAGTATTAATTTCATCATTGCTATCTCCAATACTTGGCTCAGTGCCATATACTTTATCTTTTTCAAAAATTATAGCAAATATTGTACCAAATTTTACAGGGCATACAGATGTTTTATGGTGGGCATTATCTTTAGGAGCTTGTCTTGGTGGAAATATGACATTAGTAGGAGCTCCAGCTAATATAGTAGGAGTATCTATTGCAGAGAAGGCAGGAGTAAAGATAAGTTTTATGGATTTCTTCAAATTGGGGATATTGATTGTTATTCAATCAATGGTTTTAAGTGTTATTTATATTAATCTGAGATATTAAAGTTTTAGAGGAGGAATATATGAAGTTTTCAAGTTATTTAGACCCACAGTTTATTTTTACTGATTTAAAAGGAAAAACTCCTAAGGAAATTATCACAGAGATGATAGAAAGATTATCTTTGAAAGATAAAAAGATAAATGAGTTAAAAGATGCAATTGTAAAGTCAGTAATAAAAAGGGAGGAAGAGATATCAACAGGGATGGGAAATGGGATAGCCATACCTCATGCCAGAATAGAAAATTTCAATGATTTTATTGTTTCTATTGGTATATTGGAAGAACCTATTGAAGTTGAGATTGCAGCAACACGTAAGACTGATAAAGTAAAACTTGTATTTTTGATTATTTCAGATGTGCTGAAAAATAAAAATATACTAAAAGTAATGAGTGCTGTTTCAAAAATGGCTCTAAAAAGGAAAAACCTTTTAGAGAAAATCAAAGAAGAAAAAAATCCTGTTAAAATAATTGAATATATTCAAGAATCAAATATTGAAATAGACCATAGAATAATTGCAGAAGATGTATTGAGCCCAGATATAGAACCTGCCACTCCAGAAAATACTTTGGAAGAAATAGCAAAAAGACTTATACTTGAACAAACAAGCGGTCTTCCAGTAGTAGATAAAGATGGAATATTTTTAGGAGAAATAACTGAAAGAGAACTTATTGACTTTGGTATGCCTGATTATCTTTCTTTAATGGGTGATCTCAATTTTTTAACTGTTGGAGAACCTTTTGAGGAATATTTAGTGAATGAAACCACTACTACAATTGAAAAATTATATAGAGTAGATGAAAGAGTAAAAATAGATAGGAAAACTCCTATTATGGAGATATGTTTCATTATGGTTAACAAAGGACTCACAAGATTATATGTACTGGATGAAGGAAAATATTATGGAATGATAAGAAGATCAGATATAATCAAAAAAGTACTTCATATTTAAACTTTCAGTCTTAGGGGAAAGAATCAAAATGAGGAGGAAAATTATGATGTATATGCTGATAGGGTTAATTGTATTTTTTACAGTATTTTATTTGATGATAACAGAAAAAATACCAGGACCTTGGGCAACAATGATAGGTGGGCTTATAATGGCTCTTATTGGGATAATAAATGAAGAGGATGCTTTAACTGCTATTTCTGAAAGATTGGAAATATTATTTCTATTAATAGGAATGATGATAATTGTTTTGCTTGTATCTGAAACAGGTGTATTTCAGTGGTTTGCCATAAAGGTAGCCCAACTTGTAAGAGGAGAACCATTTAGATTGATAGTTTTACTAGCAATAGTAACAGCTCTATGTTCAGCATTTTTAGATAATGTTACTACGATCCTTTTAATGGCACCAGTATCAATATTATTAGCAAAGCAATTGAAATTAGATCCTTTCCCTTTTATAATAACAGAAGTTATGTCTGCTAATATAGGTGGACTTGCTACATTGATTGGTGACCCAACACAATTGATTATAGGAGCTGAAGGAAATCTTGGATTTAATGAGTTTCTTTTCAATACAGCACCAGTAGCAGTACTTTCTATGGTTCTGCTTATAGTAAATGTCTATTTTATATATGGAAGACATATGGTGGTATCAAATGAGCTAAAAGCTAGGATAATGGAATTGGATTCTTCAAGAAGTTTGAAAGATCCTAAGCTTTTAAAACAGGCAGCTGTAATTTTCTCTTTAGTACTAATTGGATTTGTTTTAAATAATTTTATTAATAAAGGTCTTGCAATTATTTCATTGTCAGGAGCAATATTTCTTGTAGTTATAGCAAAAAGAAAACCGAAAGAGATCTTTGAAAATGTAGAATGGGAAACTTTGTTCTTTTTTATAGGATTATTTATGATGATAAAAGGAATAGAAAACTTAAATATAATCAATATAATTGGAGATAAGCTTATAAAAATAACTTCTGGTAAATTTGATCTTGCTGTAATAGCTGTTACTTGGCTTTCTGCTGGATTTACTTCTATAATAGGAAATGTTGCCAATGCAGCAACTGTTTCTAAAATACTTGGAGTTATGGTTCCAACATTTGATAAGATAGGAGATCCTAAAGCTTTTTGGTGGGCTCTGTCGTTTGGATCATGTTTAGGAGGAAATATTACTATGTTGGGATCAGCTACAAATGTTGTTGCTGTAGGAGCTGCTGCTAAAGCTGGATGTAAAATAGATTTTTTAAAGTTTTTTAAATTTGGAGGGCTTATAGCTTTTCAAACATTATTATTGGCAACTGTTTATCTTTATGTAAGATATATGTAGAATAAAAGGGAGGAAATATGCGAATATTTCGATTTGAAAGCATAGATTCTACAAATGATTATCTTAAAAATAAAAAAGATATTCAAGAGTTTGATTTAGTAATAGCTGAAATTCAAACTAAAGGGAGAGGGAGAAGAGGAAATAACTGGTTTTCCAATAAAGGAATGGCTCTCTTCAGTTTTTCATTAAAAGTTGATAAGGACATTTCAGCAGAAGAGTATTTCAAGCTGCCTCTTGTTATAGGGATTTCTGTATTAAGAGGAATTAAAAGAATAGAAGAACTAGACTTAAAATTTAAATGGACAAATGATGTTTATTTAGATGATAAAAAACTTTCAGGGATACTTGTAGAAAAAATAGATAATTTTTTTATCATAGGCATAGGAATAAATGTAAATAATAAAGAAATGGGAATAGTCAATGAAGTAGCTATATCCTTAAAAAATAAAACAGGAAGAAATTATATAGTAGATGATATAATATTTGCTGTAATAGATGAATTTAAAAAATATTATAAGAAGTTTTGTGATGGAGAATGGAAATATATATTGGATGAAATAAATAATAAAAACTATCTTAAAAATAAAATAGTAAATATTGCAAGGACAAATGAAATTGTTACTGGAAAAGTTAATGAGATAGCTCAAGATGGGAGATTGGAAGTAGAGATATCAGGAGAGAAAAGATTTTTTGATATTGGGGAAGTGCATATAAAAAGGGTGAAAAATGAAATTGATTAATATAAAAGAAAAGTTATTTAGAATGCTCACTGAAGATCTAGATCTTGGCTATGTAGTAGATATTATAAAAAAAAATCTTGATTTCAAATCCAAGATGAAAATGATAATAGATATAGCTAAAAAAAGTGAAAATTATGATTTTATAATTTTTCTTATAAAAATGACAATAGCTATATCTGTTTTTCTTCCTATAATATCCCAGCTATGCAGTATGAAATCCATAAATATATTTAAATTAAACTTTCAGACTTTTAAACAAATTCCAGTACTTTTTGTGAATATATTTCCAATAATTGTTATAGGAAGAAAAAATCTTATTTTTAAAGATGGAGCATTAAAGGCAATAATACTAATACTTTACTATATTGTATGTATTCCTATAACTATAATTATTTTTGGACTTAATATAGAAAAAATAGGTAATGAATATGAGGATGTTTATTTTCTAGTTTTTTTTGTAAATATAATACTTCTTTTTACCAGTCACATTGTGCTTATAAAATATTGTGTGACTGATATGATTTTTAGAAAAAGAAAAGTTAAAAGTAGTGATGTAATAATTACCTTAATGACATACATTACATTGGGAATAAGTTTTGGAGCACTTTATTCTGTGATAAATATCTATTATAATGGACAGGCTTTTCGTGGAATGGATGGAGTTGATACCACTTTATATTTTTATTTTAAACATATATATTTTAGTTTTGTAACATTAACAACTTTAGGATATGGGGACATATATCCAATAAAATTTTTGGGACAATTTTTCGTTATTATAGAAGCATTGACAGGAATCTTTCTTTTAAATTTTTCTTTGGGAATAACTTTAAGTTCAGGGATATTAAATTTTCAAATAAATCAAAAAGATGATGAAGTTAAAATAAAAGGAACAGATGATTCAGGAGAAAAAAGTAATGAATAGAAAAAAAGTAATAATAGGAATGAGTGGAGGAGTTGATTCTTCTGTAGCAGCATATCTTTTGAAAAAAAAAGGCTATAGAGTTATAGGTGTAACATTAAACCATAAGAGAGAAGAAGCTCTTGAAGAAGAGATAAAAACTGCTCAAAGGATATGTCATTCTCTTGATATAGAACACAAAACTATAAATATAAAAGAATTATTTCAGAAAGAGGTTATAGATGACTTTTTAGAAGGATATTCTCAGGGAGTAACTCCTTCTCCATGTATTATTTGTGATGAAAGAGTAAAGATGAGAATTCTTTTTGAAATTGCAGATAAAGAGGGAGCAGATTTTGTAGCTACTGGACATTACAGCTCTGTAGAATACTCAAATGAATTCAAAACTACTCTTTTAAAAGTTTCCTGTGATCTAAGAAAAGATCAAAGCTATATGTTGTATAGATTAGATAATAACAAGATATCGAGGCTCTTGTTCCCACTTCATTCTTATGAAAAGAAACAGATAAGAGATATAGCAAAAAACATTGGTTTAGAAGTTCACGATAAAAAAGATAGCCAAGGAATATGTTTTGCTAAAAAAGGGTATATAGAATTTCTCAGAAAACATTTAGGAGACAGTATAAAAAAAGGAAAGTTTGTAGATAAAACTGGAAAGATTATTGGAGAACATGAAGGATACCAATTATATACAATTGGACAAAGAAGAGGGTTAGGATTGAAACTTCCAAGAGCATATTTTATAACAAAAATTGATAAAGAAAAAAATGAAATAACTATTGGAGAATATGAAGAACTATATAAAAAAAGAGTGGAATTAAAGAAATATAAATTATCTGTAAAAATAACTCATATTTTGGATAAGAATATTATTGGAAGACCTAGATTTTCGAGTTTTGGTACAAATGGAAAAATTTTATTTGAAAATGAAAAGCTTTTTTTTGAATTTGATGAAGAGAGTCCACAAACTGCTCCTGGACAACATTTAGTTTTATATTATAAAAATTTAGTATTAGGTGGTGGAATAATATCATAACTTGACAACTTTTATTAAAATCGTTATATTATAGGTGATGATTAATTAATAAGGGGGAGAATTATGGAATCGACCAAGTGGTTATATTGGATAATTGGAATAATTATAATAATCATAGCAACAGTAATTATCAGAAAATATAAACTAATCACTAAAGTAAAAAGAGTAAACTGTGTTGATTTAGATAAGCTTGAAGAAAAAAAATTTTCAGGAATGGGAAAACTATACATCAAAGCTTTAGGTGGGGAAAAAAATATAATAAGTGTAGATCCCTGTATGACAAGAATAAGAGTGATAATGAAGGATGGTTCTCTATTGGATGAAAAGAGAATAACTGTTTTAGGTGCTCATAAAGTTATAAAGTTAACTGATAAAAAAATTCATATTATAATTGGATTGAAGGCTGAAAAATTAGCTGAAGAAATAAATGATATAAGGGAGAAAAATAAATAAGGCGGAGCATCCGCCTTTTTTACTTGAAAAAATATAGTAAGCTATTAAAAAGAAAAATAAGTTTTTAGAGGTATAAAAATATAAGGAAAAAGTTTAAAGGAGGGATATTTTGAATTATTTTGACCATAGAGTTATAAAAACTGCATTTGGAACGTTTTTATCCATATATCTAGCACAAATTATGGGAATAAGATATGGAGTAACAGCTGGTGTAGTCACAATAATAAGTATACAGACAACAAAAAAAGAATCAGTAAAAATAGCTGTAGAAAGATTTATTGCGTCTCTTATAGGACTTTTTATAGCAGCAATATTTTTTTATTTTTGGGGATACACACCTTTTGTATTTGGGCTTTTCATTTTAATATTTATGCCAGTATGTTTAAGATTTAATTTATTTCAAGGTTTTTTAGTAACAGTGGTTCTTGCAACACATATTCTTACTGAAAAAAATCTGTCTTTAAAAATTTTATCAAATGAAATATTAATATTGGTTCTTGGAGCATTGATAGCCATAATTTTAAACTTATATATGCCTGATGTGACTAAAAAAATAAAATATACTCAAAAAAATGTAGATAATTTTATGAAAAAAATTCTCAGTTATATGAGTGATGAATTGATAACTGGAGCTATATTTGTTGATGAAGACAAAATATTTAAGGATTTGAGAAGAGAGTTAGATATAGGAAGGGATTTAGCATATAAAGATTATAACAATGCTTTATTTTATGGTTCAAGATATGAAATAGAAGTTTTTGAAATGAAGAGGGCTCAATATAAAATTTTAGTAAGAATGAGAAGACATTTTTATAATTTTTTCATAAGCAGTGAACATACATTTATAGTTTCAGAATTTACAAGAAAAGTAGGAAGTTCAGTTGGGGTAGACAAACTTTATATAGAAGCATTGAAAGAATTAGATATTTTAAGAGAGAAATTTAAAAATATGCCTCTTCCAAAAAGTAGGGTAGAATTTGAAAGTAGAGCAGTACTATTACAGTTTTTTGGTGACATAGAAGAGTTTCTTGAAGTCAAAAAAGATTTTATGAAAAAATATACATTAGATGGAGAAAAGAAAATATAAGAGTGGTTTGTGAACCACTCTTTGGTAAATTATTCTAAACTTTGACTTGCAGCCATAAGGAAGGGAACTATTTGTTTTTTTCTCGAAACTACACCTTCCAACCATGTGAGATTATTTTCCAGTTGAACATTAAAAGCTCTTTCTATAAGTTCAGGAAAATCTCCTGCTATCATAGCATATGAACCAGATTTTATTATATCTGTAATAATAAGAATAAACATTGAAAATCCAGAATTTTTATTTATTTCCTTCATAACTTTTTCTAGATCTGATTGTTTGTTTAAAAGTCCTGCTACATCAACAGTATTTATTTGAGCTATTCCCATATTTATTCCATTCATTGAAAATTCTTTTATATCGGTAGTTAATATTTCATATGGAGATCTATTAGCAAGAGAGGTTCCTGCTATAAGCATATTCATTCCATATTCTTCATAGTCAACTTCTTCACATATAAGAGCAAGTTCTTTAACTGTATCTATGTCTTTTTGAGTGCAAGTAGGAGATTTAAACATAAGGGTATCTGAAAGAATAGCACTCATCATAAGTCCAGCAGTTTCTTTAGAAGGAGTGATTCTTGCGTCTCTAAATAATTCATAGATTATAGTACAAGTACATCCTACTATTTCGGCATTTATTTTCACAGGCTCATCTGTAATGAAATTTCCAAATTTATGGTGATCAATAACTTGTAGTATTTTTGCATCTTGCAATCCTTCTACAGAATGAGCTCTTTCATTATGGTCAACTAAAATAACTTGTTTTCTTGTAAAATTAATAAGGTTTTTAGTTCTGATAGTTCCATATACAGTACCATCTTTTTCAGTAACAGGGAAATTAGTTTGTGTTGCCTCTTTCATTATATCTTTTATATCATGGAGAAAATCATCTTTTTTAAAGGAATAAAATTTTGTATTATTCATTATAGATGATAATGAAAGTGACTGACTTACAAGACTTATTGTTTTGAAAAGATTAGCATGAACTCTCATAATAGCGCAGTCAGAAGTTACTCTTGGACTAATAAAATCATCTTCGTCGCAGGCGACTATTATAACCTTTGCTCCAGCTTTGATAGATCTGTCAATTCCATCTGCCATAGATGTAGTGACAACTATATCTCCATAAGTAACATTTTCAAGTTCAGATACAGACTTTAAATTTCCTTTGATAACTCCACTTGGATAATTACCACTTACAATTATTCCGTCAAGAACATCCTTTAGATTTTCATATGTTGTTTTATATTTGCCAAAAAGATCTGAATGTTCAAGGTTAAGATAGGTATTAGCAATATCAGAGATATGTATCATACCTTTAAGCTGCTTCCTATCATCTACTACTGGTAAACTTGAGAAGTTTTCCACAGTCATTATATCCAAAGCTGACCTTAAAGAATCATCTATTGATAAAGTCTTTTTTTCTACTCTGGTTAAATCAG
The DNA here is from genome assembly GCF_032477075.1 of Fusobacterium sp. Lineage (NCBI taxonomy): Bacteria > Fusobacteriati > Fusobacteriota > Fusobacteriia > Fusobacteriales > Fusobacteriaceae > Fusobacterium > Fusobacterium sp. Next base: position 62,183 of record NZ_JAWDXO010000007.1, read on the forward strand.
AAATTTGTGCACTTACTGTTTTTAAAAGCTTAGGAACTTTTACACCAAAATATTTTAAGACATATTCTGTTTCTTTATTTATATCACCAAGTCTGTAAGGAATAGCATTTATTCCCATCTCTTTTTTTAGTTCAGCTAAGGCAATTGAAGAACAGATAGAATCTGTATCTGGATGTCTATGTCCAAAAATTAAAATAGGCTCCATGTGAAAAAACCTCCTTATTTTTCTTAAATTGCTGTTTCAAATATATTAACATTTTTTTATTATATGAACAAATAATATTTTTAAAAAATCTTTGGAAAAATGATATAATGTCAATATAAAAATATGATAATTAAATCAAAAATTGGAGTAGAAATAATGAAAGAAATGAAATTAAATTTTTTTGAGGAGAATGACATGAAAACAGATAAAGAGAGAATAGAGAAACTGAGAGCAGATCTCTTAAAATACAACCAATATTACTATACAAATAATGAGAGCCTTATTTCTGATATAGAATATGATACATTGATGAATGAACTTAAAGATTTGGAAGAAAAATATCCAGAGTATAAAAGTGAAGCTTCACCTACAGTTATAGTGGGAGCTTCAAATCTTAGAGAGAACAAATTTCAGAAAGTAACTCATAAAAAGCCAATGTTAAGTCTTTCTAATACATATAATGAAGAGGAAATAGGAGATTTTATAGATAGAATTAAAAAGCTTCTCCCAGAAGAAGATAATATAAAATATGCTCTTGAATTAAAATTAGATGGTCTTTCCATAAGTATTCAATATGAAAAAGGAAAACTTGTGAGAGGAGTAACTAGAGGTGATGGAGCAATAGGAGAAGATGTTACAGAAAATATCATGGAAATTGAAACTATTCCTCATATATTGAAAGAACCATTGGATATGGAGATAAGAGGAGAGATAGTTCTTCCTATAAGTAAATTTGAAAGCTTGAATGAAAGAAGAATGGAAGCAGGAGAAGAAGTTTTTGCTAATCCTAGAAATGCTGCAAGTGGTACACTTAGGCAAATTGATGCCAGTATAATAAAGGAAAGAGGTTTGGATTCTTATTTTTATTTTATAGTGGATGCTAAAAATTATGGGATACAAACTCATAGTGAAAGTATAAAATACATGGAGTCTTTAGGGATAAAAACTACAGGAGTATGTGAAGTCTTAGACACAGCTCCTGCTTTGAAAAAAAGAATAGATTATTGGGAACAGGAAAAAGAAAAATTGGATTATGAAACAGATGGAATGGTAATAAAAGTGGATAATCTTGATTTCTGGGATGAACTTGGAAATACTACCAAAAGTCCAAGATGGGCTATAGCCTATAAATTTCCTGCCAAGCAAGTAACAACTACTTTATTGGGAATAACATGGCAGGTAGGAAGAACTGGAAAAGTTACTCCAGTTGCTGAACTTGAAGAAGTTTTGTTATCTGGAAGCAAAGTAAAAAGAGCTAGTCTTCATAATTTTCATGAAATAGAAAGAAAAGATATAAGGATAGGGGATAAAGTATTTATAGAAAAAGCTGCTGAAATAATCCCCCAGGTAGTAAAATCAATAAAAGAATTTAGAAATGGCAGTGAAGAATTGATAACTGAACCTGATAAATGTCCTGTATGCGGAAGTCCAGTTGCACGGGAAGAGGGACAAGTAGATATAAAATGTACTAATCCAAATTGCCCAGGAAAAATAAAAGGAAGAATAGAATATTTTGTATCAAGAGATGCTATGAATATAGGTGGATTTGGAAGTAAAATGGTAGAAAAAATGCTGGAGCTAGGATTTATAAAAAATGTTGGAGATATATATGATTTAAAAGATCACAAAGAAGATCTTGAAAATATAGAAAAAATGGGAAAAAGGAGTGTAGAGAATCTTTTAGATTCAATTGAAGCAAGTAAAAAAAGAGATTATTCAAAAGTGATTTATGCTTTGGGAATACCTTTTATTGGAAAATATTCTGGAAAACTTTTAGCAGAAGCAAGTAGAAATATAGATAATTTAATGAAAATGGAAATAGAAGAGTTGATGGAAATTGATGGAATTGGTGATAAAGGAGCAAAAGCTGTATATGATTTTTTTAGAGAAGAAGAAAATATTGAGCTTATAAATATATTAAGAAATCATGGGCTACAGTTTGCTATGGAAGAAAAAGATGAAGAAGAAAAAGCTAATAAAATATTTTCTGGAAAAACTTTTCTTTTTACAGGAACCCTTAAAAATTTTAAAAGAGAAGAAATAAAAGAGGAAATAGAAAAACTTGGTGGAAAGAATCTAGCAGCAGTGAGTAAAAATCTTGATTATCTTATTATTGGAGAAAAGGCTGGAAGCAAATTAAAAAAAGCTCAAGAATTAGGAACTGTAAAGATTCTTACAGAGGAAGAATTTATTGAAATATGTAAGAATAACAATAAAAATTAATATAAAAACAAGTACCTTTAATTGACTATCGAGAAGATTTATGGTAGCATATATCTTGATAAAGTGTCAGAATAATAATTTGAAGAGAGGAAAATTGTAAATGATAGGAGAATTGTTAAAAAAGATATTCGGTACTAAAAATGATAGAGAAATAAAGAGAATAAGAAAGATAGTAGATGTTATCAATCAGCTTGAACCTGATTTTGAAAAACTTACTGATGAGCAGTTAAGGGAAAAAACTGCATATTTTAAGGAAAGATTAGCTAAAGGAGAAACTTTAGATGATATTTTACCAGAAGCATTTGCAACTGTAAGAGAGACATCTAAGAGAGTGCTGGGGTTGAGACATTATGATGTACAGCTTATTGGAGGAATAGTACTTCATGAAGGGAAAATCACTGAAATGAAGACAGGAGAAGGAAAAACTCTTGTAGCAACATGTCCTGTATATTTAAATGCTCTTATTGGAAAAGGGGTACATATAATAACTGTAAATGATTATCTTGCTGCCAGAGATAGAGATATGATGGGAAGAGTTTATGATTTTCTTGGACTTTCTTCTGGAGTAATACTGAATGGTATATCAACAGACCAGAGAAAACAAGCATATAATAGTGATATTACATATGGAACAAATTCTGAATTTGGTTTTGATTATTTGAGAGATAATATGGTAGGAAGCATAGAAGAAAGAGTTCAAAGAGAACTTAACTACTGTATAGTGGATGAGGTTGACTCTATCTTGATTGATGAAGCAAGAACACCACTTATTATATCAGGTGCTGCTACTGAATCTATTAAATGGTACAAAATATTCTATCAAATAGTTTCAATGCTGAGTAGAAGTTATGAAACTGAAGGAATAAAAGATGTAAAAGCTAAAAAAGAAATGAATATTCCTGCTGAAAAATGGGGAGATTATGAAGTTGATGAAAAAGCTAAAAATATTGTTCTTACTGAAAAAGGGGTAACAAAAGTTGAAAAATTATTGAAAATAGATAACCTTTATTCACCAGAAAATGTAGAACTTACTCATTATTTGAATCAAGCTTTAAAAGCTAAGGAACTTTTCAAAAGGGATAGAGATTATCTAGTAAGAGAAGGACAAGTAATAATAATAGATGAATTCACTGGAAGAGCTATGGAAGGAAGAAGATATTCAGATGGACTCCATCAAGCTATTGAAGCGAAAGAAGGAGTAAATATAGCTGGAGAAAATCAAACTCTTGCATCAATAACACTTCAAAACTATTTCAGAATGTATAAAAAATTATCAGGAATGACTGGTACTGCTGAAACTGAAGCAGCAGAATTTGTACATACGTATGGATTGGAAGTCGTGGTTATTCCTACAAATAAACCAGTAATGAGAAATGATCATCCAGATTTAGTCTTTAAAACACATAAAGAAAAAATAGATGCAATAATAAATAGAATAGAAGAATTGCATAAAAAAGGACAACCAGTACTTGTAGGAACTATTTCAATAAAAAGTTCTGAAGATCTTTCTGAACTTCTTAAAGCAAGAAAGATACCTCATAATGTATTGAATGCTAAATTCCATGCCCAAGAGGCAGAAATAGTAGCACAGGCTGGAAGATTTGGAAGTGTAACTATTGCTACTAACATGGCTGGTAGAGGTACCGACATAATGCTTGGAGGAAATCCTGAATTCCTTGCTATAGAAGAAATAGGAAGCAGAGATGCTGAAAATTATAATGAAATATTAGAGAAATATAAAATACAATGTGAAGCTGAAAGAGAAAAAGTTATGGAACAAGGGGGATTATTTATTCTTGGAACTGAAAGACATGAATCTAGAAGGATAGATAATCAATTAAGAGGAAGATCAGGTAGACAGGGAGACCCTGGAGAATCAGAATTTTATTTATCTCTTGAAGATGATTTAATGAGGCTATTTGGTTCAGACAGAGTGAAAATGGTAATGGAGAAATTGGGACTTCCTGAAGGAGAGCCTATTACTCACTCAATGATTAATAAAGCAATAGCAAACGCACAAAATAAGATTGAATCTAGAAACTTTGGAATCAGAAAAAATCTTCTTGAGTTTGATGATGTTATGAATAAGCAAAGAACAGCTATTTATGCAAGCAGAAATGAAGCTATGGTAAAAGATGATCTTAAAGAAACAGTTTTACATATGCTTAAAGATACTATTCATTCACAAGTAATAACAAGATTTGTTGGAGAGTTTAAAGATGATTGGGATATTACAGGGCTTACAGAATTTCTACGTGAAAAATATGGATATGAAATAAAGGATTTAACTGAATATAAATCTATGAGTATAGAAAATTATGCTGAAAAATTGTATAATGGGATTGTAAGAGAGTATGATGAGAAAGAAAATAGAATAGGTTCTGATCTAATGAGAAGGCTTGAAAAATATATATTGTTTGAAGTAGTAGATTCAAGATGGAGAGAACATTTAAAATCATTGGATGGGTTAAGAGAAGGAATCTATTTAAGAGCATATGGGCAAAGGGATCCAATAGTAGAATATAAACTTCTTTCTGGAGAACTTTATGAGAAAATGCTGGAAACAATAAAAGAACAAACAACTTCATTTTTATTTAAAGTCATAATTAAAAGTCCAGAAGAAGAAGAGTTAAAAGTAAAAGAAGAACCACTGGACAAAGTAAATTATAATACAGAGGAAGAAGAAGAGGATAGTAATCAGCCAAGAACTTCTGATAAAATAGGAAGAAATGATTCTTGTCCTTGTGGAAGCGGAAAAAAATATAAAAACTGTTGTGGAAGAGTATAATCAAAAATTAGGAGGAACTAAATGAAAAAATTAATTTTAGGTTTATTAATTTCAATGCTTTTTATTTCTTGCAGCTCTATGGAAAAAGGGGGCTCTTTAGAACAAAAGTATAATATTACAAAAGCTTCAGCTAAAGAATGGGATAAGACTATAATTAATGTTATTGAGGGAGAAGCACTTATTGAAGATTGGTATGGAGATGAAAATCCTATTATATATCTGAGAAAAACTGGAAAAATGAGCGAAAAAGATTTTCAATTTTTACTATCTTTAGAGAAAAAGGATGCAACTGAGATAACAGATGATGAATATGATCAATTTTTAAGTTTGGTAACAAAATATAATAAAAAAATGCCTAGAAAGTTTTTCTTAGATAATGAAAATATCAAGGATCCGAAAGGATTAGTTGATAAAATGGTGAGGGAATCATTTGTTAGAATGCAAAATCCATCCAATCATATTAAAGATGTAGTTGCTACTGAAGATGAATGGAATAAAATAGTTGAATATTCAAAACAAATGGACCTTAATGAAAAAGATACTAAACAACTGAGAAAACTTCTTAATAAATTTATCAAAAGAGATGAATTTTTCTCTACAGAAGTATGGTATAATAGAGAAGTTTCTGAAAGAATGATAAAAATAGCTAATATAAATGCAAAGGTTAATAAGAGTGCTATAGAAAAAAATAATATAAATGCAAAAGCATTATATATTGCTTATCCTGAATATTTTTCAAAATTAGATAAATGGGATAACTAATTAGAAAAAGAATATAATATTAAGAAAAAAGGTGGGGCGTCTGTGGGAAATAGACGCCTTTCTTTGGTAAAAGATAAGGAGATGAAGGTTTATGGAAGTGGATATGCATATACATACTATAGCTTCTGACGGAACTTTCACACCAGAAGAAGTAGTAAAAAGAGCAAAGTTTCTTGGAATGAAAAGTATATCTATAACAGATCATGATACAATAGATGGATTGGAAGAAGGAAAAAAAACAGCTGCTGAAATTGGGATTGAGTTTATACAAGGAATAGAGATATCATGTAATGTTGATAATTTAGAAGTGCATATACTGGGATATTTTCTTAATCTTAATGATGAGAAATTTCTTGCTGAACTTGAAGAGTTAAAAAAAGCAAGAGAAGATAGAAATAAAAAAGTAGTGGAAAAACTAAAAAAATGTGGTATAGTGGTTGATATAGAAAAAGTTAAAAATATGGCTCCTGGAAATATTATCAGTAGAGTTCATATAGCAAATTATCTTGTAGAGATAGGAGCAGCTATTTCTAAAAATGATGCTTTTGAAAAATATCTTGGAAAAACAGGTACTGCATATGTGCCAAAAGAAAATTTTCCACCAGAAAGAGCAGTAAAAATGCTTCATGCAAATGGGGCTTTTATATCTATGGCACATCCTAAATTAATTACAGAAAATGATGGATTATTAGAAAATATGATACTGGAATTAAAAAAAATTGGACTAGGAGGATTAGAGGCAGTATATGGTACTTTTACTCCTTCAGAAAAAAGAAAATATAAAAAAATGGCAAAGAGGCATTCTCTTTTAGTGACTGGAGGCTCAGACTTTCATGGAGCTAATAGAGAAGGAATAGAAATAGGAGATACAGGATTAGAATATTCGCAATTCAGATTAATAAAAGAGAGAAACAGTAGGTAATTTTTAATATACAGGAGGAAATTATGATTATAGTGACTGGAGCAGCTGGAATGATAGGGAGTGCATTCGTTTGGAAATTAAACGAAATGGGAATCAATGATATCATAGTAGTTGATAAATTCAAAACAGAAGAAAAGTGGCTTAATTTAAGAAAAAGAGATTATGCTGACTGGGTAGACAGAGATGATCTTTTTGAATGGCTTTCAAATCCAGCAAATGCTGAAAAAATAACAGGAGTTTTACATATGGGAGCCTGCTCTGCAACTACAGAGAAAGATGCAGACTATCTTATGTCAAATAATTATGGATACAGCAAAAAACTATGGGAGTTTTGTGCAGCAAGACAGATAAACTATGTATATGCTTCATCAGCAGCAACATATGGAGCTGGTGAGCTTGGATATAATGATGATGTAGAGCCTGAGGAATTAAAAAAACTTATGCCATTGAATAAATATGGATATTCTAAAAAGATATTTGATGACTGGGCATTTAAACAAAAAATAGCTCCTAAACAATGGGCAGGAACTAAGTTTTTTAATGTGTATGGACCACAAGAATATCATAAAGGAAGAATGGCTTCAATGGTATTTCATACATTTAATCAGTATAAAGAAAATGGAGGAGTAAAGCTTTTTAAATCTCATAAAGAGGGATATAAAGATGGAGAACAATTAAGAGATTTTGTTTATTTAAAAGATGTAGTTGATATTCTTTATTTCCTATTGACAGAGAAAATAGAATCTGGAGTATATAATATAGGAACTGGAGAAGCCAGAAGTTTCTTGGATTTATCTATGGCAACAATGAGAGCAGTTTCTAATAATTCTGAACTTGTTCAAGAAGATGTAATTGAATTTATTCCTATGCCAGAAGATTTGAGAGGGAGATATCAATATTTCACTCAAGCAACTATGGAAAAAATAAAAAGAGCAGGATATACAAAAAAATTCTATTCATTAGAAGATGGAATAAAAGATTATGTACAAAATTATATGGCAAAAGAAGATCCATATTTATAGGAGGAAAAAATTAGATGAACCCATTTTTGATTGTCATAATTTTAGGAATAGTAGAGGGTATGACAGAATTTCTTCCTGTAAGTAGTACAGGACATATGATATTAGTTGAAAAATTTATAAACAGCAGTTTTTTTTCTAAAAATTTTATGGATAGTTTTTTAATAATAGTTCAATTAGGAGCAATACTTGCAGTAGTTATATATTTTTGGAAAGATATAAATCCTTTTGTGAGAGAAAGAGAAGTATTTGTCCAAAGATTTAGACTTTGGGCAAAAGTAGTTGTAGGAGTATTTCCAGCAGCTGTTATAGGACTTCTTTTAGATGACTATATTTCTGAATATTTTATGGGAAATGTAGTTGTAGTAGCTATGACATTAGTATTTTATGGAATTATTCTTATAGTTGTAGAAAAATGTTATAATGGTGTAGCACATATAGATTCATTTCAAAAATTAGGATATAAAACAGCTTTTACAGTTGGATTGTTTCAATGCCTTGCTATGATTCCAGGAACTTCAAGATCAGGAGCCACCATTATAGGGAGTTTACTTTTAGGACTTTCAAGAGGAGTAGCAACAGAATTTTCTTTTTTTCTTGCAATACCTACTATGTTTGGAGCTACATTATTAAAACTTATGAAAAATGGACTTAAATTTTCTCCTATTGAGTGGCAGTTACTAGGGGTAGGTTCAGTAGTCTCTTTTGTTGTGGCATATCTTGTTATTAGATGGTTTATGCAGTATATAAAAAAGAGAGACTTTGTTTCTTTCGGAATATACAGAATAATATTGGGAATAATAGTGTTATTCTTTGTATTTATGTGAGTGTGATTTAATGAAAAAAATAATTTCTGTCCTATCTTTTATTTTTATAGCAGCAGCTATGGTTAATTTTATAGGAGTATCCTACTTTAAACAGGCAAATATATCTTCATTTAAAAATTATTCTATATTTTATGGAAATAATATGAATAAATTTGATGACCTTTTAAATAATGGAAAGATATCAGAAGAAACTAAAAATAAAATAATAGAATTAACAAAAATATATAAAACTTTTGAAGCTAATGGAAAGAAAAATCCTAAGGAAATGATAGAGTTTCATATAGGAAGTATAAGGAAGGGAACACCTACTATTAAAACTTATTATCAACTCTATAAATTTGGAAAACACCTTGATGAACAAGTAAAGGTAGGAGAAAGTATACTTAAAAATAGAGAATAATATGAATTAAGGAAACTAGAAAAGTAGTTTCCTTTTTTATTTGAAAATAATATTATAAGGTTTGTAATATGTATATAAAAATGATAAAATTTAAATATAATGCTTGAAGACAATTTGGTATAATTTCTATTATATTTTAATTTTAACAGGAGGCAGTATGTATAAAAAAACTTTAATATTTTCATTTGCTTTTCTTTTAACTGGAACAGCTTATTCAATACCAACAGAGAGTAATATTTTAGAGAGGGAAAGATTACAATATGGAAAAGAATACATTGTAACTGGAAAAATAAATGATATTTCTGGGGCAGGGGAAATAATAGTAAAGCCAGATATAATAATAACTAATTTTGAACTTATGACAGAAGCAGATACTTTAGAAAAAGCATCAGAAGAAAATGCAAAATCTATGAATGAACTAAAAAAATATCTTCTTTCAATAGGAGTTAAAGAGAATGATATTGAGACTTCAAGATATTCTAAAGGAGAAAAAGTAGAAGAAAAATTTAAAGATGAAAAATCAAATATATATAAAACAACTTTTCAGGTAATTATTACTATGGAAAATGATAGGTTTTATTCTGTAACAGATGTATTAAATAAAGAGAATATTATAGAATTGAAAAATATAAATAGTGATTATAGGAAAAACTTTTATTTTGTAATAGAATCTTTTGATAAAAACAGAGAGGTTTCAAGAAAGCTAGCAAAAGAAAAATATGACAGAATAGAATCTTCATTGAAAAAATTAGGTGTTCAAGAAGTATCTATCTTTAACTACAATGTGCAGGAAACAAAAGAAACTGAAAAGAAAAAAACTTATACAATAACTCATGCTTTTAAAGTGAAGATGAAATCATCAGTAGATATGGGAAAATTATTAAAAAAGTGTGAAACTTTGAGAATAAAAAATCCAGGAAGTATGATTTATGATATCTCAGAAGAATTAAGAACAAAAGCTACAATGGAAGCTTATGAAAAAGCTATGAATAATTTATATGAAAAAGCAAGGGTTATAATAAAGAATAGAGGATATGAGCTTGGAGATGTAACTATTTGGGATAGGACACAAAATGGAAGAGATTATATGCCGCTTCCAGCTCCAGCAGTTATGATGAATCAAAGAAGTATAAATGCTTCATATTTTATGGAAGAAAAAGCAATGGAATCTACAGATATACCATTTTCAGCTGCACAAGAAATGAAAATAACAGCAAGGGTATCTGCTAGTTTTGATATAATAAATAAAATTAAATAAATATGTAAAAGAGATTGAATGTATCTTATAATTTAATCTCTTTCTTTTTTATACTTGCTAAGTTCAGAAAAATGCTTTAATATATAAATATAAATTATATAGTGGAGGGGAAAATATGAGTTTAAACAAAAGGGATATAAAACTTTTAGAAGAGATAAATAATAATATTTCCCCAATAAGTTATTTAGCTGAAAAGTATAGTGTCAGTGAAAGAAATATTAGATATAGTATAGATAATATTAATTTTTATTTAACAAAAATGAAATTGTCAGAAATAATAATAAAAAAAGGTAATCTTGAGTTTGCAGTAAATGATAAAGAGCTTGATAATTTTATTGAAACTTTAAACATGAATATGTATGTTTTTTCTCAAGAAGAAAGAGAGGAGTATATCCTTATAAATTATCTTTTTAGACAAAATGTAAAAATTTCAGAGATGGAAGAAAAATTAAAAGTAAGTAGAACTACAATAAAAAAAGATTTAAAATCTTTAGAAAAATATCTTACAGAATTTGAACTTTCTTTTTATCGTGATGATAACAGAATGTATATAACTGGAAAAGAAAAAAAATTAAGACATTTAAAGTTATTAAAAATGCTTGATTTCATAGAAATAAAAAATAAAAGTGTAGTTTATATAAAGAAAAAATATTTTAACGAAAAAGAAGAACAAAAGATAGTTGCTGAATATATAAAGGAATATGATATAAAAAAAATAATAGATGTAATTGATCAAATAGAAGAAAAGCTTAATGCTCATTTTACAGGAGAATTTAAGAATATAATGGGAATATACTTTATAGCTACATTTGAAAGGATAAAAAATGGTTATATAATTACTCAAAAAAACAATAGTGATTTTTTGAGAAAACTTGAAGAATATAGGAAAATAAAAAATATTTTGAAAAAAGTATTAGATGAAAATCAAGAATACGAAATACTTCATCTTACAGAATATTTTCTAAGTGGATACTATAATGATACTTTTTCTGAAAATATTCTTACATTAGAAAGATTTATTTCTAAAATATTGGAAAATATGGATATAGAAATGGGAACTTGTCTGTTAAAAGATAGAGAATTAGTAGAAAAGCTTATGAAATACCTCCTTCCAGCTATTTATAGAATAAAAAATAATTTTTATTTGGATAAAAATCTTGATTTTAGTGAAGTAAGTATAGAATTATTTAATAAAGTGAAAGAAATAATAAATAAGAATAATTATAATCTTAAAGAACCATTAAGAGATGAAGAGATATTTTATGTCTCAAAATATATTGAAGAGTATATGGAACAGAAAAAAAATAAAAAAATTTCTTTGAAAGAATTATTGAAATTAGTACAACAAAATGCGAAAGATGTAGATAGTGAATTTTTAGCTGAAGATATAAAAGAAAAATTTGGAATGTTTATAGATGATGACAGAGAGAAAGAAACTGATTATGGATTAATAAGATTATTAGGAAAAAACCGTATATTTATATCTGAGAAGAGAATAACTTTTGGAGATGCTTTAGAAGTTGGATTGAATATTCTTTTGAAAGAAAAATGTATAAAAGAAAAAAGTATATATAACTTAAAAGACATGGTAAAAAAATTTGGAAGATATCTTTTTATAGATAAAAGAATATTATTTTGTTATGACAAGGAAAAAGAAAACTGTATAAAACCTGGAATAGCTCTTGTTGTCTCAAAAGAAGGAATAACTGTAGAAGAGGAAGAAGATGCAGATATTTTGTTTCTTTTAGCCTCACGAAATAAAATAGAGCATTTAAAAGTTATATCTGAACTTATAAGATTAATAGAGAAGAAAAATTTTCTTAATGAAATAGTTAAATTGAAAAAATTTGAAGATATAATAAATAAAATAAAGAGCCTTTTAAAAGAATAAAATTTTTTTATTTTATTAGAAGAGATATATAACTATGAAATTATTACATTTACTCTGCAATAAATAATATAGAAAAATTAAGAAAATCAAACATTATGTATGAAATAATTTGTAAAATTTGAAAATGACAAAAAATATTGAGATTACTCCTCCAAATAAAAAAAATTTATAGAATATAGATTACAGTATTATATCTAACAAAAGACAGATAAAATAAATTGGAAAATTTATAGTGTCTGTTTTTTTATAGATTTTTTATACTAAAACTTTTTTTCAAAAAAATATGAAAAAGTATGGATATTAACTTTAATATTTTCTTGATATATAATAGCTTTAGAATAAAATAAAAATATTTTGGAGGAAAAAATGAATAAAAAAGTTAGTTTTTGGGAATTTTTTCAAGGATTAGGAAAAACATTTATGCTGCCAGTATCATTGTTAGCAGCTTGTGGTATTATGCTTGGAATAGGAAGTTCATTTGCAAGTTCAGTAACTGCAGAAATACTTCCATTTTTGAAGAATCCGGTTTTAAAAATATTCTTTGAATTCATGGCAACAATAGGGTCATTTGCATTTTCAAATCTACCAGTTATGTTTGCAATGGCTATACCTTTAGGACTTGCAAGACAAGATAAAGGAGTAGCAGCATTTTCTGGTTATGTTGGTTTTGCTATGTCAAGTCTGTCAGTTAATTTCTTTTTAAAGGCTACAGGAACTTTAGCTACACCTGAAAATATGAAAGCAGCAGGACAATCTATGGTTCTTGGTATTCAAAGTATTGATATTGGAGTTCTTGGTGGAGTTCTAATTGGTATAATTGTTTATAAAATACATGATAGATATTGTGAAATTAAGCTTCCTGATGCACTTGCATTCTTTGGTGGAGCAAGATTTGTTCCTATTGCAACAGCAATAATAGTAGGGATAATTAGTTTATTAATTCCGTTTATCTGGCCTTTCTTTAATAATATGATTATGGGTGTTGGAAAGATGATAGGTAAAGCTGGAGCATTTGGACCATTCTTATTTGGAGCTGGAGAAGGGTTGCTAAGACCATTTGGACTGCATCATATATTAGTTGCTATGATAAGATTTACACCTGCTGGAGGAGAAGCAATAGTAAATGGAGAAACGGTTTCAGGGGCTCTTACAATATTCTATAAACAGTTTGCTGATGGAATATTGGATCCTAATGTGACAAAATTTCTTTCTCAAGGAAAAATGCCATCATATATGTTTGGACTTCCGGCAATAGCACTAGCAATATATAATACTGCAAGACCTGAAAATAGAAAAAAAATAAAAGGGCTTCTTGTATCTGGGCTTGTAGCTTGTGTGATTGGTGGAATAACAGAACCATTAGAATTTATATTTCTTTTCCTATCACCAGTTTTATATATATTCCATTGTATCATGGTTGGACTTGGATTCATGATGATGGGAATATTAAAAGTAACTATTGGAAATACTGATGGGAATCTTATAGATTTTATAGTATTTGGAGTATTACAAGGGACAAGAACAAAATGGTATTTAGTTCTTTTAGTAGGAGCTGTTTGGTTTGCTGTTTATTATACAGTATTTAAGTATGCAATATTAAAATTTAATTTAAAAACTCCTGGAAGAGAAGTGATTACTGAAGGAGATAATGTAAAATTAGGTGGATATGATGAAGAAAGAATGTTACAGGCCTTAGGAGGAAAAGATAACATTGTTTCTCTAGATAACTGTATAACGAGACTTAGAATGGTTGTAAAAGATATGTCTGTTGTAGATTCAGATGAAATAAAAGCAACTGGAGCAATAGCAGTAGTGAAATTAGATGATACAAACCTTCAAGTTGTAATAGGTCCTCAAGTACATGTTGTAAAGAATAAATTAGAAAAATTGATGAAGAAATAATTGAAATGGTGAGAAAAATGAAATTTGATGAAATAAAGGATAGAAGAGGTACTTACTGTACTCAATGGGATTATGTAAAAGATAGGTTCGGAAAGGATAATCTTCTTCCTTTTACCATATCAGACATGGATCTGGAATCTCCAGAAGAAATAGTAGATGCTCTTATAAAAAGAATAAATCATAGAATATTTGGATATAGCAGATGGAATCATGATGATTTTAAAAATTCGATTGAAGGGTGGTATAATAGGAGATTTAATTTTCAAATAAATAAGGAATGGGTAGTATATAGTCCAAGTGTAATTTATGCAATATCTAAATTTATTGAAATGAAATCTCAAAAAGGTGAAGGAGTATTAATTAATACTCCAGGGTATGATGGATTTTTTAAAGTAATAATAGATAATGATAGAAAATTACTTACTTCTCCATTAAAAAAAGTTAAAGATAGCTATGAAATAGATTTTGATGATTTTGAATTAAAATGTAAAGAAGCAAAAATATTTCTTTTGTGCAGTCCTCATAATCCAACTGGAAAAGTATGGACTGAAGAAGAATTAAAAAAAATGATAGAAATATGTAAGAAGTATGATGTATTTATAATTTCAGATGAAATACATATGGATATAATCTACAAAGGAAAACATCATCCTATTTTATCACAAGCCTGTGATTATATGAAAAATATAGTCTTATGTACGTCTGCTTCAAAAACTTTTAATATTCCAGCATTGTGTGGATCATACCTTTTTATAACAAATCAAAAAGATAGGGATGAATTTTTAAGAATATTAAAAAATAGAGATGCACTTTCATCTCCTTCAATACTTGCTGTAATAGCTACAATAACAGCTTATAATAAATGTGAATATTGGGTAAATGAATTAGTAAAATATACAGAAAACAATATAAAATATGTAAAAGAATATCTAGAAAAAAATATTCCAGTTCTAAAGTGCGAAATTCCACAGGGATCATATTTTGCATGGATAGATTTTTCAAAATTAAGTATTTCAAATGATGAATTTCAAAGAAACCTTATTAATATTGGAGAAGTGGCAATAATGCCTGGACTGACTTATGGAGAGGAAGGAAGATATTATATTAGACTTAATGTTGGATGTTCTATTAAAAAAGTAGAAGAAGGATTAAAGAGAATAGAAAAAACAGTAAAGTATATAGAAAATAGGAACAATTAATTTTGGTATATTACTGAATTATAAAAAATATTTAATTGAAAAGGGATTTATTCTCTAAAAAAATGAGATATCATTCAGATATCCCATTTTTTATTTTTAATTACTTATTTCTTGGATAGAATTTTGGATTTGAAAAATAATTTTTAGTTTGTTCTGTAACCTTTGGAAATAAAATGATAAGAGCTATCATATTAGGGATAACAACTAATCCCATGGCTAAGTCTTGGATAGTCCAAACAAGGCTGATTTTAGTTATTGATCCAATTATACATAGGAAAGGAAATATATATCTACATTTTTCAGTTACTTTAGGTCCAAAAGCATAAGTAAAACTTTTAGCCGCATTGAACCATTGCCCCATCAAAGTAGTGAAACAGAATACTATTAATGAAAAAGTAGCAGCATGTTTCAATGGAGACCAGACAGTTCCAAATGCTTCAATAGCCATTACTGAACCAGGAGTATCTGTTTTATATAAACCAGTTACTCCAACAATAAGAGCAGTAATTGTGCAAACTATAATAGTGTCTAGAAAAACTTCTGTAACTCCAGCAATTCCTTCTCTACAAGGATGTTCAACGATTGCAGAACCATGAGCAAATGGAGCAGTTCCTTCCCCAGCTTCATTAGAGTACATACCACGAGTAATACCATATTGAAGAGCTCTTGACATAACATATCCACCAGTTCCTCCAGCAACAGCTTTTAAAGAAAATGCTTCTTTAAAGATAGTAGCAAATATAGCTGGAATCTGATGAACATTTAGTAAAATAACTAAAAATCCAGCACATATATAAAAAATTGACATTATAGGAACAAGAGCAGTTGCAATATTGGCAACTCTTTTAAGACCTCCAAGTGTAATAGCCATAAGAAGACATATTAAAATTATTCCAGTTGCATATGTTGGAATGTTATAATTAGAATTTAATATACCAGCAATAGTATTTGATTGAACAAGATTTGCACCCATCATTTTTGTACACATAAGAACTGCAATAACAACACCAAGCCAAGGCATTTTTAATCCATCTCTAATATAGTACATAGGTCCACTTAATATATTTCCTTCAGAATCCTTTCCACGATACAATTGAGAAAGAACTATTTCACCATATTTTAATGCCATTCCAAAAAATGCAGCTACCCACATCCAGAACACAGCACCCATACCCCCAGCAGTAATAGCTGTAGCTATTCCAACAACATTTCCTCCTCCTACATTTCCAGCAAGAGTTACCATCATTGCTTTAAAAGAAGGAATAGATCCTTCACCTTTTTCATCATTTCTAGATTTAAAAGATTCTATAAGTGTTTTTTTCATTATAAATCCAAAATATCTTACTTGTATAAAACCATTTGTAAAAGTATAAAGTATTCCAAGTCCTAATAAAATAAAAACAAGCCATCTTCCCCATATTATACCATTGATTTTTTCCAATAGAAATTCAAATTGGTCCATATTAACTCCTCCCAGTGTTATTATATAAAAATTTATTTATATTCCTTAATTATTTCTCCTGTCAAATCAGGAAAATTTCCAATGATGATATCCACCTTTTTTTCGATAAGATAACGAATATCACTTTCTTTATTTACTGTATATGTATTTATTTCTATTCCATATTTTTTTATTTCATCTATAACTTTAGGAATTAAATTATAGTGTACAGGATGGTAACATTGAATACCTAAATCATGGGTATATTTGCCAGCATTTATTAACCAAGTTTCAGATAGAAGTCCATATTTTAGATTAGGAGCTATATTTTTCATACGAAGTATACTATAATGATTAAAACTTGAAATTATTACCTTTTTTTCTACTTTATATTCTTGTATAAGATTCCATACTTTTTTTTCAATACCATGATATTCAAAAATTCCTGTTTTAAGTTCAATATTAGTTATGATGTTATTATCCTTAACAAATTCTAAATATTCTCTTAATGTAGGAATTTTATTAAATCCCATCTGACCATGATAAATAAATGAAGCATCAAATTCGCATAATTCTTCATAAGTATAATCAGATACTAATCCCTTACCATTAGTGGTACGATCTATTGTTTCATCATGAATGATAACTATTTCCCCATCTTTTGTGAGCTGAACATCAAGTTCTATTCCATCAGCACCATATTCTATGGCTTTTTTAAAAGCAAGTATGGTATTTTCAGGATATTTTCCACTGAATCCTCTATGAGCAAAGTTTTTTGTCATTTTTTCTTCCTCCAATTATTAAAAATCATCCTTAAAATAATAATATATTTTTTATACTTTTGCCACCTTTTTTACAATATTTTTATAAAAAAATAAACTAAAATAAATCTACGATTTTCATAGAGGTATTTTAGCTTTCACTTTTCTCTGCTAATATATAGAATTAATGTTTAATATTTGAAATTATATCAGAAATAACTTATTTTGTCAAATGTAAAAATTAGATTTATAGAATATTTTAAAATAGAAATTAAATTCTGATTTTAAATAAAAAATATAAAATTTTATAAAAAATAAAAAAATAAGAGGATAATAAGAAAAAATTTCAAATAATTAATATAAAATAAGTATAATAAAATATTTAATTTTTTAAAATCAATATATGGGTATATAGTTAAAGTTCTCTAAAATATATTGACTTTTATCATAAAATAGGCTATTATTATATAGGGGTATACCCTATAATGAAAAATGGAGGTATGATTTATGAAAAAAATAATAAAAATAGATGGTATGGGTTGTCAGAAATGTGTGACACATGTAAAAGAAGCTTTAGAAAGTTTAGATGAAGTAAAGTTATTAGATGTAAAAATTGGAGAGGCATCTGTTGATATTCCAGAAGGATATGATTTTAAAAAAATAACTGAAGCATTAGATGATGCAGGATATGAGGTTGAAGAATAATGAAAAAAACTTATCAGCTTGGTGGTATAAGCTGCCAAGTTTGTGTCAATAAAATAGAAAAAAAATTATCTAAATTAGAAGGGATAAAAGAAGCAGTTGTTAATCTTTCTACAGAAAAACTTTCAGTTGACTATGATGAAACAATTTTACAAAAAGAGACTATCATAGAAACTGTGAAAAAATTAGGATATGAAATAGAGGAAGAATCAGATTTAAAAGATGTAGAGTTAGATATTGATGGAATAAGCTGTCAGGTCTGTGTTAATAAAATAGAAAAGAAAGTCTCAAAACTTAATGGAGTAAAATCAGTAATAGTAAATTTAGCTAACAGCAGAGGAAAAATTGTTTATGATTCAGATGTTATTAAACTTTCAGAAATTCTTGAAGTAATGAAAAAAATGGGATATACTGGAACCAAACATGAAGAATCTTCTGAAAACCTAAAAGATAGAGAAAAAGAAGAACACTTGAAAAGAGAGTTTTTAGAATTTAAGATAGCAATTATTTTTTCTGCTATTGTTTTCTATATAGCTATGGGAACAATGGTAGGTCTTCCAGTTCCTCCTATTATTTCTCCAGATAATAATCCGCTGAATTTTGCAATAGTACAGTTTATTCTTGCTTTGCCAGTAGTTTATATAGGAAGAAGATTTTACATTGTAGGTATTAAACAGTTATTTATGAAAAGTCCAAGTATGGATTCTTTAATAGCAACTGGAACAGGTTCAGCCTTGATTTACAGTATATATGGAACTTTTAAAATAGCAGAGGGAGATTATCATTATGTTCATTCTCTATATTTTGAATCAGCAGTAGTTATTCTTGCACTTATACTTTTAGGAAAGTATCTTGAAGGTGTAAGTAAAGGGAAAACTTCAGAAGCTATAAAGAAACTTATGAGTTTGAAAAGCAAAAAAGCTAATCTTGTAAGAAATGGAGAAATAGTACAGGTAGATATAGAAGAAGTAGAGAAAGGTGAAGTTCTTTTAGTGAAACCTGGAGAAAGTATTCCAGTTGATGGAAAAGTAATAGATGGAAATAGTACTGTAGATGAATCTATGCTTACAGGAGAGAGTATTCCAATAGATAAGACATCAGGAGATATAGTTTATGGAGCTAGTATCAATAAAAATGGAAGTCTAAAAATAGAAGCAACAGCAGTTGGAAAAGATACTGTAATATCTAAAATTATAAAATTGGTAGAAAATGCTCAAGGTTCAAAAGCTCCTATTGCTAAAATAGCAGATAAAGTATCAGCTTATTTTGTTCCAATAGTAATGATTATAGCAACAGCAGCAGGGATTATTTGGTACTATTTAGGAAGTCAAGGTATTGTGGAAATAAATAATACTCCTTCTATTTTTGCTCTTACTATTTTTATTTCTGTAATGGTAATTGCATGTCCATGTTCATTAGGGCTTGCTACACCAACAGCTATAATGGTAGGAACAGGAAGAGGAGCAGAATTAGGAATATTAATAAAATCTGGGGAAGCTCTAGAAAAAGTCCATAAAGTAAATACTGTAGTTTTTGATAAAACAGGAACATTAACAGAAGGAAAACCTAAGGTAACAGACATATTGACTAAAGAAGGGTATAAAGAAAATGACACATTACAAATAGCTGGGGCTCTTGAACTTCATTCAGAACATCCATTGGGAGAAGCTATTGTGGAAGAAGCAAAAAATAGAGGACTTGTATTTCCACAGGTAAATGATTTTATTTCTATAACTGGACAGGGAGTATATGGTAAAATAGAAGAAAGTGAAGTTTTGATAGGAAATGCCAAATTAATGAAAACTAAAAATATAGAAATAACTATGAAAAAAGAGTTGGATGAATTGGCATCACAAGGAAAAACTCCAATGTACATGGCTATAGATGGAAAATTTTTAGGGATAATAGCAGTTGCTGATGTAGTGAAAAAAGAAGCTATAGATACTATAAAAGAGTTGAAACAAAGAGAATATAAAATAGGAATGATTACTGGAGATAACAGAATAACAGCTGAAGCAATAGGAAAACAAGTTGGAATAGATATGATATTTGCTGAAGTAACACCAGAAGATAAATATCTGAAAGTAAAAGAATTACAAGAAGAGGGATATAATGTAGCTATGGTAGGAGATGGAATAAATGATTCACCAGCACTTGTACAGGCTGATGTAGGGATAGCCATAGGTGGAGGAACAGATATTGCTATGGAAAGTGCAGATATAGTTTTGATGAAAAGAAATTTAAATGATGTACTGACAGCAATAGATTTGAGTAATGCTACTATGAGGAATATAAAACAAAATTTATTCTGGGCTTTTATATATAATACATTAGGAATACCAATAGCTGCTGGAGTACTTTATCCTTTTACAGGTCATCTTTTAAATCCTATGATAGCTGGAGGAGCAATGGCTATGAGTTCTGTTTCAGTAGTGACTAATGCATTGAGACTTAAAAAATTTAAAAAGCAGTAACAAGGGAGATTAAAGATGGAAAAATTAAAGAGAACTTGTATATCTGGTGAGTGTATGAGTAAAGAATGCCCAGCATTTAAAAGAAAGTTAGAGTCTAGAATAAACAGAATAGAAGGTCAAATAAGAGGAATAGGAAAAATGCTGGTAAATAAGATTGCCTGTGATGATGTCCTTAATCAGATATCATCTGTGAAATCTGCTTTGAATGGGGTATCAAAATTGATACTTGAGTCACATATAAGAAATTGTGTAGTTAATGATATAAAAGCAGGATCAGAAGATGAAATAATTTCTGAACTTGTACAGACACTAAATAAAATGATTGATAAAACAAACAAAAAAGTAAAAGAAAATTTACCTGAAATGATAAAAAAAATAGAAATACAGGTAGGGAAAATAAAAGAACTTGTAGAAGAAGAGCATTGCAATGAAGTTCTTAATGGAATATCCCTAGTAAAAGGAGAACTTGATGGAGTATCAAAGTTGGTGCTTGAATCACATATTAAAAATTGTATAGTAAGAGATATAAAATCAGGAAATGAAGACAAAGTCATTACAGAACTTTTATATACACTAAATAAGATGATAAAGTAAGGAAAAGATTTTATGGTTAGGGGGCTTTATGAAAAAAATACTTGTAGTAGATGATGAATGGAAAATAAGAAAACTCATAAAGGATTACCTTGTGAGAGAAGGATACAGTGTAGATGAAGCTGGAGATGGAGAAGAAGGATTGGAGCTATTTTTTCAAACTACATATGATATTGTTATTCTGGATATAATGATGCCAAAAATAGATGGTTGGAGTGTGTGCAGAAAAATAAGAGAAGAATCTCAAGTTCCTATTATTATGCTTACAGCTAGAGCAGATGAAAGTGATCAGTTATTTGGATTTGAACTTGAAACAGATGAATATATGATAAAGCCTTTTAATCCTAAATTATTAGTTGCAAAAGTAAAAGCTCTGTTAAGAAGAGATGGAAAAATAGTAGATAAAACATATCTTGAATTTGGAGATCTCATCATAGATACATCCAAAAGAGAAGTAAAATTAGGAGATGTAATACTCGAATTGACTCCTAAAGAATATGATCTTTTATATTTCTTTATAGAGAATAAGGGATTAGCTTTATCCAGAGAAAAGATTTTAAATTCAGTATGGGGTTGGGATTATTTTGGTGATTCCAGAACTGTGGATACACATATAAAAAGATTAAGAAAAAAAATAGGAGATAATTTTATCCAGACAGTAAGAGGATTTGGATATAAATTCGAAGGAGACAGATGAAGATAAGATGGAAAATATTTTTCCTGATGTTTAGTGTAGTAGTTATGATAATTTTAGGATTATTAGTAACAAATAGCATTTATCTGGAAAAATTCTATATAAAAAACAAGAAAGAAAAACTTGTAGAACTAGGAAAAATACTTGTCGATCCTAAATATGTTATAGATTTTCAAAATCTTGAAATGCATTCAAATGTCGCCATACTTATAAAGAAAAATCAAGAGTTGTATAAACTTGAAACAGAGTCAATACTTTCCAAAGGAGAAATAGATGATATAGCAGAAAAACTCAGAGAAAATGAATATGTTTTTGAGGAAATAACACTTCTTGATTACAGAGGAAAAGTTTTAATACTTTTCATGCCTTATAGAAGTGATAGATATATTGAAATAATAACTCCTCTTAGTTTTATTCAGGAAGGTTTAGAAATATCCACAAGATATCATCTTCTAATAATAATGCTGGCTCTGGTTATAGGTTCTTCTATGTCATTTATATTTTCTAAAAAAATGACTGATCCTATATTGGAAATAAAGGAGATAACTCAGAAAATTTCAGAACTTGATTTTAATAGAAAATTTGAAAAAGATAGTAAGGATGAAATAGGGGAATTGGGTTATGCTATTAATAGAATGGGAGATACATTAGAAAAAAGTATAGATGAATTAAATAAAGTCAATAAAAAACTTATGTTGGATATTGAAAATGAAAAAAGATTGGATAAATTGAGAAAAGAATTTATTGCAAGTGTCAGCCACGAGCTAAAAACACCTATATCAATAATACAGGGATATGCTCAAGGGCTAGTTGAAAATATTGCAAATGAAGAAGATAAAAACTTTTATTGTGAAGTTATTGTAGAAGAAAGTTTAAAAATGGATTCGTTGGTTAAGGAGCTTTTATTGATATCACAAATGGAATCAGGATATTTTAAAATGGATATAGAAGAGATAAATTTTTATCCAATAATAAAGGATATAAGAGATAAATATTCCTCTAAGTACAAAAGAATAATTTATAGCGGCAGTAAGGAGATTTTTGTTTTATGTGATGAAAAATATATTGAAAGGGTATTGGATAATCTGATAGTAAATGCTTTAAAGTATTCTTCTGGGGAAAGAGATATAATTATAACTGCAGAAGACCTTGGAAATAAAGAGAGAATAATTGTGAGTAATGAGACAGATAGATTAACTGAAGGAGATCTAGACAGTATCTGGACTCCCTTTTATAGACTGGATAAAGTTAGAGACAGAGATGGACATGGATTGGGTCTATCTATTGTAAGGGGAATATTAGAAAATCATAAAAGTAAATTTGGAGTATATTTTTCAGAAGAGAAGATTGTAAATTTCTGGTTTGAGCTAGCTAAAAGAACAGATGATATAAAAGATATCTATAATGATGAAGAATTAGAAGCTGAAGAAGTATAAAACAGAAATAAAGGTAATTTTAGTATAGTGAAGTATTTGTGTCATATATATGTTTAAATATATTGACTTTACATAGTGTTAAGTATATACTTAAATATAGAAAATTTGATTTTTCAATTTAAGGATTATGAGGGAGGAATGAAATGAATAATCAACAAACTAAACAAGGTGTATTTAAAAGATTCACCTCTTTCTGCGTTTTTTTAATGCAAAAATATTTGCCAGATCCATATATTTTCTGTGCAATGCTAACATTTATAGTGTTTATAGGAGCAGTTATTTTTACAAAACAGTCACCAATGAAAGTTATAGGACATTGGACAAATGGGTTTTGGTCATTATTATCATTTTCAATGCAGATGGCATTGGTACTTGTAACTGGACATACAATGGCTAGTTCAAGTGTATTTAAAAAAATATTATCAAGTATGGCATCTAAACTGTCTAGTCCTAAGCAAGCTATTGTTGTAGTAACATTGGTTTCAACTATAGCGTGTATACTAAACTGGGGATTTGGATTAGTTATAGGAGCTATTTTTGCTAAAGAAATAGCTAAAAAAGTAAAAGGTGTTGACTATAGACTTCTAATAGCTTCAGCATATACAGGATTTTTAGTGTGGCATGGAGGATTATCTGGATCTATTCCACTGCAAGTAGCTAGTGATAGTGTAGCTGCTCTTTCTAAACAAACTGCTGGAGCTGTAACTGAAAATATACCAACAAGTATGACTTTATTCTCACCAATGAATTTATTCATTGTTGGAGCACTTGTTATAATGCTTCCATTGATAAATAGAGCTATGTACCCAGCTGATAATGAAGTTGTTACTGTTGATCCAAAGTTATTGGAAGAACCTGAAGAAAAAGTTTTACTTCGTAAAAATATGACTCCAGCTGAAAAAATAGAAAACAGTAAAATTGTTTCTATTATTTTAGGAGTAATGGGATGGGCCTATATTCTTCAATATTTTATTACTAAAGGATTCAACCTTAATCTTAATCTAGTTAACTTTATATTTTTATTTACAGGAATACTTCTTCATGGTACACCTAGAAAATTCATAAATGCTTTTGGTGAAGCAACTAAAGGAGCAGCTGGAATATTGTTGCAGTTTCCATTCTATGCTGGAATTATGGGTATTATGACAGGAGCAAATGCTGATGGGTCATCACTAGCTATATTAATGTCTAATTTCTTCGTAAATATTTCTACAACAAAAACATTTCCATTGTTCTCATTCTTAAGTGCAGGAATAGTAAACTTTTTTGTACCTTCTGGAGGTGGGCAGTGGGCAGTTCAAGCACCAATTGTAATGCCAGCGGGAGTTGAAATAGGTGTTTCTACAGCTAAATCAGCTATGGCTATTGCTTGGGGAGATGCATGGACAAATATGATACAGCCATTCTGGGCTCTACCAGCGTTAGGTATTGCAGGATTAGGTGCTAAAGATATCATGGGATACTGTTTAATAGTACTACTTTGCTCAGGAGTAGTAATTTCAGCAGGATTTTTATTGTTCTAGGATGAAAATGAAAAAAAATGCATATTTTTATGAAATAAAAGAAATTTACGAAGAAAAAAAAGATGAAATAGAGAAAAGATTAAAAGAATTTAGTGATATATGGAAAAAAGGGAGTAATGAAGATATCCACACTGAGCTTTCTTTTTGTATCCTCACGCCTCAATCTAAAGCAGTAAATGCATGGAAAGCTATTACAACACTTAGAGATAATGAACTTTTATTCAATGGAACTAATGAAGAAATGGTAGAATATCTAAATATAGTAAGATTTAAAAATAATAAGGCAAAATATCTTGTTACCCTTAGAGAACAGATGAAAGATAAAGATGGAAAAATAATAACAAGGGATTTTTTCGATAGTATCTCTGATGTGAATGAAAAAAGAGAATGGATAGTAAAAAATATTAAAGGAATGGCTTATAAAGAAGCTAGTCATTTTCTAAGAAACGTCGGATTTGGAAAGAAAATTTCGATTTTAGATAGACATATCCTGAAAAATTTAGTAAAATTAGAAGTGTTGGAAGAAGTTCCAAAATCTCTGACTCCTAAATTGTATTTAGAGATCGAAGAAAAGATGAGAGCTTATTGTGATTATGTAGATATATCTATGGATAGTTTAGATTTACTTCTATGGTACAAGGAAGCCGGAGAAATATTTAAATAAAATAAGTGTTAGGAGGGCAAAATGAAAAACAAATTAGTTTCAATGGAAGAAGCTGTATCTCATGTAAAGGATGGAATGACAGTTTTTATTGGGGGATTTCTAGGAGTGGGAACACCTGAAAAAATAATAGATGCTTTAATAGCTAAAGGTGTAAAAGATCTTACTGTTATAGGTAATGATACAGGATTTCCAGACAGAGGAATTGGAAGACTTGTTGTTAATAATCAAGTCAAAAAAGTAATTGCTTCTCATATCGGAACAAACCCAGAAACTGGAAGAAAAATGCAGTCTGGTGAGATGGAAGTTGAACTAGCTCCTCAAGGAACATTGGCTGAAAGAGTGAGAGCTGGGGGAAATGGATTAGGTGGAATCTTAACACCAACTGGAATAGGAACTATTGTTGAAGAAGGGAAAGAAATTCTTACAGTAGATGGGAAAAAATATATTTTAGAAAAACCTCTAAGAGCTGATGTAGCACTTTTAAATGGTTCTGTGGTTGATGAATTAGGAAATGTTATTTATGCTAAAACAACTAAAAACTTTAACCCAATGATGGCAACAGCAGCAGATACAGTTATAGTTTTTGCAGAAAAATTAGTAAAAGTGGGAGAAATTGACCCAGATCATGTAATGACATCTAGAATATTCGTAGACTACATAGTTAAATAGGAGAGGTGAAGCAAGAAATGGAATTAGATAAAAAATTAGTAAGAGAATATATTGCAAAAAGAGTTGCAGAAGAATTTAAAGATGGGTATGTAGTAAACTTAGGAATAGGACTTCCTACACTAGTAGCTAACTTTGTACCAGAAGGAATAGATGTTGTATTCCAGTCAGAAAATGGAATTATTGGAGTAGGGCCAGCTCCAGAACCTGGAAAAGAAGATAAAGATATAGTAAATGCTGGAGCAGGATTTGTAACTGTTCTCCCAGGAGCACAATTCTTTGATTCTTGTACTTCATTTGGGATCATAAGAGGAGGACATGTGGATGTTACTGTTCTTGGAGCTCTTCAAGTAGATAAAGAAGGGAACTTAGCAAACTGGATGGTTCCTGGAAAAATGGTTCCTGGAATGGGTGGAGCTATGGATTTAGTAGTTGGAGCTAAAGAAGTAATAGTTGCTATGGAGCATACAGCTAAAGGAGCAATAAAAATCCTTGAGAAATGTGATCTTCCGCTAACAGCTGCTAATCAAGTAAACCTGATAATCACTGAAAAAGGTGTTATAAAAGTAACTCCAGAGGGATTACTTCTTACTGAAGTAAGTCCTTATTCTTCAATAGAAGATATAAAAGCGTCAACAGGAGCAGAATTAAAAGTTGCTGATAATGTAAAAATATTATCACTTTAATTAAAATAAATTAGTTAATATTAATCTCCCTTTTAGAAAAATTTAAAGGGAGATTTTTTCTTAAAACAAAATTTTTTGACACACTTAAGCCATAAAGAAATGTTAAAATTTAAAAGATTATTTTAAATATTCTTTTGTTTAGAAAAAAATTTGAGTAATTATTATAAAAAGATAATACTTTTTTTATTTTATTGTTTGTAAAACAGTAAAAAAATTGTTATAATAAAAAAATAGACATAAGCAGCAATAGTTTTAGGAGGAATAGAGTGAAAAAAGCATCGATTATAACATATGGATGTCAAATGAATGTAAATGAAAGTGCTAAAATAAAGAAAATTTTTCAAAATATAGGATATGAAATAACTGAAAATATAGATGAATCAGATGCAATTTTTCTTAATACATGTACAGTAAGAGAAGGAGCAGCAACACAAATATATGGAAAATTAGGAGAACTAAAGCATATAAAAGAAAAGAGAGGAAGTATTATAGGAATTACTGGATGTTTTGCACAAGAACAAGGAAAAGAACTCTTAAAAAAGTTTCCTCAAATAGACATAATAATGGGAAATCAGAATATAGGAAGAATCCCTCAGGCTATTGATGATATAGAGCATAAAACAAATAAACATATAATTTATACTGACTGTGAAGATGAATTGCCTCCAAGATTGGATGCTGATTTTGATTCGAAAAAAACTGCTTCAATTTCAATAACTTATGGATGTAATAATTTTTGTACATACTGTATTGTTCCATATGTAAGAGGAAGAGAGAGATCTGTACCTTTAAATGAAATAATACATGATGTAAAACAATATGTAGAAAAAGGATATAAAGAAATAATACTTTTAGGGCAGAATGTAAATTCTTATGGAAAAGACTTTGAAAATGGAGATAATTTTGCAAAGCTTTTAGAAGAAATATGTAAAGTAGAAGGAGATTTTTTAGTAAGATTTATTTCTCCTCATCCAAGAGATTTTTCAGATGAAGTGATAGATGTCATAGCTAAAAATGATAAAATAGCAAAATCATTGCATCTTCCATTACAATCAGGTTCTACAAGAATTTTAAAAATGATGAATAGAGGATACACAAAGGAACAATATATAGCTCTTGCAGAAAAAATAAAAGAAAAAATACCAGGAGTTGCTCTTACTGCTGATATAATAGTTGGGTTTCCAGGAGAGAGTGAAGAAGATTTTTTAGATACTTTAGATGTAGTAAAAAGAATACAGTTTGAAAATTCATTTATGTTTATGTATTCAATAAGACAAGGAACAAAAGCAGCTGATATGAAGGAGCAAATAGATTTAGAAATAAAAAAAGAGAGACTTCAAAGATTAATAGAAATTCAAAATAGTTGTTCGTTAGCTGAGAGTGAAACTTATAGAGGAAAAACAGTAAGAATATTAGTAGAAGGAGAGAGTAAGAAGAATAAAGATGTTCTCACTGGAAGAACTTCAACTAATAAAATAGTTCTTTTTAAAGGGGATAAAACTTTAGAGGGAACTTTTGCAAATGTAAAAATAAATGATTGTAAAACATGGACTTTATATGGTGAAATTGTAGATTAAGATTGATTGAGGTGGATATGGATAAGTTGGATAGATTTCTTTTAAAAGAACTTCAAGAGATAGCAAAGCAATTAGGATTGGAATGTAAAAATGGAATAAAAAAATCTGAATTAAAAGAGCTGATAGAAAAAGATATTGAAGAAAAAGAAGGACTAGATATTGCCTGGGGAAGTCTGGAAGTACTGCCTGATGGATATGGTTTTTTAAGAAATACAAGTGTAGAAAAGGATGTATATGTATCAGCTTCACAAGTAAGGAAATTTAAGTTAAGAACTGAAGATATAGTAGTTGGAGAAGTAAGAGAACCTTCAGATGATGAAAAAAATTATGCTTTAAGAAGAGTTTTATTAGTAAATAGTGGAACTTTAGAGGCTGCTGAATCAAGGGTACCATTTGAAGATCTTATACCATCTTATCCAACTGAGAGATTTATTCTGGAGACTGACAGAAAAAATGTTTCAGGAAGGATAATAGACCTTATAGCACCAATAGGAAAAGGGCAGAGAGCTTTAATAATAGCTCCGCCAAAAGCGGGTAAAACTATGCTTATAAGTAGTATAGCAAACTCTATGATAGAACAGAATAAAGAAACAGATGTATGGATACTTTTAATAGATGAAAGACCAGAAGAAGTTACTGATATAAAAGAATCAGTAATAGGAGCTCAGGTATTTGCTTCTACATTTGATGAAGATCCAAGAAATCATATAAAAGTCACAGAAATGATATTAGAAAGAGCAAAAAGGAAAGTTGAAAATGGGGAAAATATAGTTATACTTATGGATTCTCTTACAAGACTTGCAAGAGCATATAATATAGTTATTCCTTCAAGTGGGAAACTGATATCAGGAGGGATTGATCCTACAGCTTTGTATTATCCAAAAAACTTCTTTGGAACAGCTAGAAATATAAGAGAAGGAGGAAGCTTGACTATTATAGCTACAGTTCTTGTAGATACAGGAAGTAAAATGGATGATATAATATATGAAGAATTTAAATCCACTGGGAATTGTGATATACATTTAGATAGAAATCTAGCTGAATTGAGAATATTTCCAGCCATAGATATTCAACGTTCAGGAACTAGAAAAGAAGAACTTTTAATACCAAAAAGTGAATTAGAAAGTATTTGGAGTATAAGAAGATATTTAGCTCAGTATGATAGAGCTACAGCTTCAAGAAAACTTATAGATACTATATTTAATACAGAAAGTAATAAAAAGCTTTTGGAATTTTATGAAAAAGGGGAAGACTAAAATGAAATCTAAAATAAAAGTTTTTATAATATTAGCCGTTGTTTTTTATTTTGGAATAGAGCTTGCTAGTCCTTTCAAAGAAGAAGTGGTGGATCTAAAAAAATTTACAGATTACTATGATACTAATGAAGAAATTAATGGTGGAGTTACTTTACTTAATGACAGTTTTTATACTTTTGAAAAAGAATATAATTTTGCTAATGAATATAAACCAATAGGGTTTGATAAAAAAGATGATGAGAATACAGGGACAGATAGAGAAAAAATTAGAGAAGCTGCAATAAATCAAATTATTACACCTATAAAGAGTGAATATATAGTAAAACAAGGTGATACAATTTCTGAGATTGCTGAAGCAAACGGAATGACAATGAATATGCTCCTTGCTAATAATCCTAATGTTTCTGTAAAAAATTTAAAGATAGGCCAAAAATTGACTATTGTTTCTGAAAATGGAATATTTTATAAAGTTCAAAAAGGAGATTCTTTGTCTAAAATAGCTTCAAAGTTTAAAATGAAGCTTGATGATATAACAGCTTACAATAATGTAGATGCAAGAAATCTTAAAGTTGGACAAGATATATTTTTAAAAAATCCAGATATAAGAGTTCTTGCTAATTCAGGAAAAGGTGGAATAACAGTAGCTACAGCAGGTTTTAGATTTCCAGTTGAATATAAAGGAATAAATAGTCCATATGGGAGTAGATTTCACCCAGTTTTAAAAAGATATATATTTCATGCTGGAGTTGATTTGAAAGCTAGATATGTACCTTTACGTGCAGCCCAAGCAGGAAAAGTAAGTTATGCTGGATATATGAATGGATATGGAAAAATAATAATAATAAAACATTCTAGTGGCTATGAAACAAGATATGCTCATTTAGATAAAATTGGGGTAAAAGTTGGACAAAATGTTAATAAAGGTGAATTAATAGGAAAAACAGGAATGTCTGGAAGAGTAACAGGACCTCACCTTCATTTTGAAGTTAGAAAAAATGGAAAAACAGAAAATCCTATGAGTCATTTAACAAGAAAATAAAAATAAGAAAAGTCCTGTTAAAAACAGGACTTCTTTGTTTAGGAGATGGAAAATGAAAAAAACAAGAGAAGTAAAAGTAGGAAATATAATGATAGGTGGCAGCAATAATATTGTTATTCAATCTATGACTAATACTCTAACAAGTGATATAGAAGCTACTATAGCTCAAATAAAAAAATTAGAAGATGCAGGTTGCCAGCTTGTGAGAATGACTATAAATAATATGCAAGCAGCAGAAGCGATAAAAGAGATAAAAAAAAGAGTTTCAGTTCCTTTAGCAGCGGATATACATTTTGATTATAAACTTGCTTTAGCTGCTATGGAAAATGGGATAGATAAGCTTAGAATAAATCCTGGAAACATAGGTAATGATGAAAATGTAACTAGAGTAGTTCAAAAAGCCAAGAAGAAAAGTATCTCTATAAGAATAGGAGTTAATTCTGGTTCGTTAGAAAAAGAAATATTAAAAAAATATGGAAGTCCAACTGCAGATGCTATGGTAGAA
This sequence comes from Fusobacterium sp., assembly GCF_032477075.1. Classification (NCBI taxonomy): domain Bacteria; kingdom Fusobacteriati; phylum Fusobacteriota; class Fusobacteriia; order Fusobacteriales; family Fusobacteriaceae; genus Fusobacterium; species Fusobacterium sp. Next base: position 93,594 of record NZ_JAWDXO010000007.1, read on the forward strand.
AGTGCAATGTATCATATCGGTTTATTAGAAAAAAATGATTTTTATGATATAATAGTGTCTCTAAAGTCAAGTAATGTAAAAATGATGGTAGAAGCTTATAGAAAAATCAGCAAAAAAACAGATTATCCTCTTCATTTAGGAGTAACAGAGGCAGGAACAGCATTTCAAGGAACAGTGAAATCATCAATAGGAATAGGGTCACTCTTAATAGATGGAATTGGTAATACAATCAGAGTATCTTTAACAGAAGATCCAGTAGAAGAAATAAAAGTAGCAAAAGAGATTCTAAAAGTATTGGGATTAATAGAAACAGGAGTAGAGATCATTTCTTGTCCTACTTGTGGGAGAACTGAAATAAATTTAATAGGTCTTGCTAAAAAAGTAGAAAAGGAGTTTGGAAAAGAAAATCGTAAAATAAAGATAGCGGTCATGGGGTGTGTAGTAAATGGACCAGGAGAAGCTAGAGAAGCTGATTATGGTGTGGCTGGTGGAAAAGGTGAAGGAGTGCTCTTTAAAAAGGGACAAATTGTAAAAAAAGTAAAAGAATCTGAAATATTGATAGAATTAAAAAAATTGATAATGGAGGATGAAAAATAATGAAGATAAAATATTTAATTAGTTTATCATTTGTAATAGTTCTGACAGGATGTACTTCAATAAAAAGTAGCCATGAGATATCTCTTGATAAAATAGAAGGAAGAAAAATTCTTATTGTTAATTATGATAGAAATGAAATACAAAGTGTAGAAGTCAGAAAGATATTTTTAGATTCAGGAGTTCCCTATTATGTAGAACCTGGTGAATATAGACTTTCTTACACTGAAACTCCAATGATAAGAGGAATTATGGATTTTTCTTTTAGAAGAAGCAAGGGAGATAATGATAATGGTGGCGGAAGAAGTCATTTAAATAGAAATATCACTACTACAAAAATAATAAATGTTCAAGATGATACAACAGTAGATTTAGTGGGAAATAAATTTGAAATAAGTGTAGGTGGAAGAATAAACAGTAAAAAATCTTTTTAAAAACTAAACTTTTTTGCAACTTATATCGTCTAATTAATATAACAGTTTGTGAGGGATAAAAATATAATGAACTTTGATGAGATTTTTGAACAGTATTTTGATAGGATATATTACAAAATATTAGGTGTAGTAAAGAATCCTGAAGATGCCGAGGATATATCTCAGGAAGTCTTTATGAGTGTTTATAAAAATCTGAAAAAATTTAGAGCAGATAGTAATATCTATACTTGGATATATAAGATAGCTATAAATAAGATATATGATTTTTTCAGAAAGAGAAAAGTGGAGCTTGATATAAACGAAGAGATACTGGCTCTTGAATGTAATTCTGATATAGACACACCTCTTATATTAGAGGAACGGCTAAAAGAACTTTCTTTGCAAGAACGAGAGATAGTGGTTTTAAAAGACATATATGGTTATAAGCTTAAAGAAATAGCTGATATGAAAGAGATGAATATATCTACAGTAAAATCAATGTATTATAAGGCTATTAAAGATATGGGAGGAAATTAGTATGACACCTAAAGACAGAGTAAGAGCTAATATATATAAAACTCTTTTAGAAGAGGAAAAAAGGAAAAATAAGAGAAGAGGAGTATTTTCATTATCTTTATTTGTATTGGGAATTTTTACAAGTTCAACTTATCAGATGCTTTTTAAAGAAGTACCTATGACAGGAATAGATAAGTATGTAATTAATAGAAGTTTCACTGATAATAAAGCTTTAAAAGAAGATATCACTTTAGATCATATTTTTAATAATTCAATTTTTGATGACAAAAAAATAGATTTAAATACAGATGATTTATTTGGATTAGAAGTACAAATTTAGTGGAGGACAGAAATGAGAAAATTTTTAAGCAGCGTATTTATAGTTATCTTTTCTTCTCTAGTATTTGCAAATAATGATGGATTAGGAATTGTATCTGATGAAGATTTTAAAAAAGTTGGAGTCTCACAGGAAAATATAGAAAAAGCAAAAGGAATGGTAGGAAAAGTAAGCACAAATTATAAAATGTTACTATTAGAAAAAAAGCAACTTGAATTGGAAGTTAACAAATTTGTATTAGAAGGACCAGAAAGTAATCTTGAACAAATAGATAGACTTTTTGATAAAATGGGACAAATAGAAGCTTCTATATTAAAGGATAGAATAAGAAGTCAAATAGAAATGCAGAAATATATAACTCAAGAACAATATATGAGAGCTAGAGATATAGCTATTAGAAGAATAAATGATGAGCAAAGATTAATAAATAACAAGTAAGTAGAATTAATGAGGTGTGTTTCAGTGAGAAGAATTATATATATAATACTCATTACAGCTACATTTTTTATGAGCAGTATTATTTTTGGAAAGGAAGCATATAAAATTTCGTGGGATAAAGTTACAGGTGAATATTTTTCATACTATCAGAATGGAAAAATATATGAAAAAGGAACTTTTAAGAATAATAAAAAGTTAGGGGACTGGTTTATATTTTATAAAAATGGAAATATAAAAGAAAAAATTTCATATAAAGAAGATAAAAAAGATGGAGAATATTTCTATTTTTATGAAAATGGTCAGCTAAAATATAGAGTCATATATAAAAATGATAAAGAGGAAGGAAATTATATAATTTTCGATGAAAATTCTAAGCTGCAGGAATTAGGTCATTTTAATGAAGGAAAAAAGACTGGAGTAGGTTTTAAATTTTATGGGAATGGAAGAATAAAAGAAAGAATATTTTATAAAAATGATGGAAATATAGTAAGATTCCAATATGAAAATGATGAAGAGACAGCAAAGGATATTTTTCCAAATAATAATTTAGATAGAAACTAATGGACTGAAAGAAAATCAGTCCTTTTTTATTTCTTAGGAAATTATAATTTGATAAATTTGTTGAAAAAATAAAAAATATTAATTATTTTAGCTTCATATTAGATATATTTAATCGAATA